>JBDTYM010000124.1:0-8759 GCA_040005635.1 Dokdonella sp.
GGCAGGCTCGCCGCCACGTCAGCCACACGACGACTGTCGCCGTCGCAGCCAGGAAACCTCGCTGGCCACAGCACAGGCACAGCAAAGTCGTTCCTGCGAGCGCCCAATGGCAAGCGCGCGGCGGCGCTTGCACCAACACTGCACCGAGGCCTTCGCGGCGCACGTAAGGCATCCATACGAACAGCGCAGTCAATCCGGCACGCGCAAGCACCGGCGCCAGCAGCAAGGCCAGGTACGCGGACGACGTTGCGCTCGCCAACGCGGCAAACTTCAGCAGCAACACCAGCACCAAGACGACGACACCTGCCGGTCCCGCGCGCGGGTCCTTCATGATCTCGAGCGTGCGCTCGCGATCGCCGAGGCCTCCGATCCAGGCATCGGCGCTGTCGGCGAGACCATCCAGATGCAGCGCGCCTGTCAACGCAACCCAGGCGGTCAGGATCAAGGCTGCAGACAGCAGCGGCGGCGCATCGTGCATGAGCCAGGCAAGTCCGCACAGCAGCGCGCCGATCAGCGCGCCGACCAGCGGATACCATGCAACCGATGCTGCTTGTGCGGTTTTGTCGGCGAACGCTGGTGGCGATACCGGCAGCCGGGTGAGGAAACCGATGGCGACCAGCAGGCCGCGCATCAGCGAAGTGCGCCGTGGGGTGGCCATGCCAGCGCATGCAGCGAGCCATGCGCAACCTCGATGCCGGCCATGTCGCCGTAGCCTCGATGTTCGACGAGGCAACGCAGCGCGCGAATGACGCCGCCGTGCGTGACGACGAGCGTGTGCCGCGCCGCCGCGTGTGCGGCGACCTCGTCGCATGCATCGACGAGGCGTGCAAGAAACCCTTCGAAGGGCTCTGCACCCGGCGGTGGGTGTGCGAGCGGATCGCACCAGAAGCGTTCGAGTGCCCCGCCCTGCTCCTGCGCCAACGTCTCGATCGGTACGCCTTGCCAGTCGCCGAAATGGTATTCGGCTAACCGCGCGTCGAGTCGCAGCGGCAGGCCGCGTGCATCGGCCAGCTCGCGCGCGAACGCGGCGCAGCGTTGCAGCGGCGAAGACACGATCGCGTCCCAGGCATGGCCGGCCACGGCCGTGCGCAGTTGCGTCCAGCCAGCGTCCGTCAATGCATCGTCGAGCTGGCCGCGATAGCTGCGCTGACCGGTGTCGCCATGGCGCAGCAGGTTGATCGCGACGCTCATGCAGTGGACACGCCGGCTTGCGCAAACGTCGCCATCTGATTGTGCAGCGCGCATGCCAGTCGCAGCAGCGGCACCGCCACCGCGGCGCCGCTGGCCTCGCCCAGACGCAGGCTGAGATCGAGCAGCGGTTCGGCCGCGAGCGCGGCCAGCAGGCGTGCGTGACCGCGTTCGTGCGAGCGATGTGCGAACAGCAGCCAGTCGCGCACGCCGCCGTTGATCCGCTTCGCCGCAAGCGCCGCCGCGGTCGCGATGAAGCCATCGACGAGCACCGGCAGGCCGGCTTGCGCCGCGGCGATATAGGCGCCGCAGAGCGCGGCGATCTCGAAGCCGCCGAGGCAGCGCAACTGCTCGCGCGCATTGCGTGCATCGACATGGCGTGCGAGCGCGCGTTCGATCACGACGACCTTGCGCGCGATGCCATCGGCATCGAGTCCCGTGCCGGCACCGGCCAGCGTACTCGGCGCTTCGGCGAGCATGGCGCAGGCGAGCGCGGTCGCTGCGGTGGTGTTGCCGATGCCCATCTCGCCGCCGATGAAAAGCTGTGCCTGCGCCGCGCAGGCCGCTCGCACGCTGTCGGCGCCTGCCGCCAGCGCACGCTGCAATTGCTCTTCGCTCATCGCTGCCCGCTCGCAGAAATTCGCGCTCGACGGCGCGATGATCGCGCGCCGCACACCCGCAATCTCGCCGGGATCGTTGACCGTACCGAGATTGACGACCTCGAGGGTCGCATCGAGCGCACGTGCGAGCACGCTGATCGCTGCGCCACCGCTGGCGAAATTGCGCAGCATTTCACCGGTGACGACTTGCGGAAACGCCGAGACGCCTTCGACGGCGACACCGTGATCGGCGGCGAATACGCTGATCCAGACGCGTTCGATCTCGGGCCGCTTGCGCTGCTGCAACGCGGCCAGTTGCACCGCGAGTGTTTCCAATGCGCCGAGAGAACCGGGCGGTTTGGTCAGTTGCAGCTGACGCGCGCGCGCGGCTTGCGCGATTTCGGCATCCGGTGTCCGGCAAGGTTCGAGCAGCCAATCGGCCATCACGGCAGGTTTCCTTTCAAGGCCAGCGGCAGACCGGCCGCCACGAAAATCACGCGTTCACAGTGCGCCGCCAGCGCCTGGTGCAGGCGGCCTGCTTCGTCGACGTAGCGCCGCGCGAGTGCACCGAGCGGCACGACGCCGAGGCCGACTTCGTTGCTGACCAGCACAATCTCACCCGGCAGTGTCGGCAACGTGTCGAGCAGTGCGGCGCGTTCGTGTTCGTAGCGCTGCAGATCGGTATCGCAGAGCAGGTTGCTCAGCCACAGCGTCAGGCAGTCGACGAGCACGCAACCGCCTTCGCGTGCGTGTGCGCGCAACGTGCTCGCGAGCGCAACGGGTTCTTCGACGCAGCGCCAATGCGACGGTCGGCGCGCGCGATGATGGGCGATGCGGTCAGCCATCTCCGCGTCGAGCGCCTGCGCGGTCGCGAGATAAACGACCTCGCGCGCCGCCTCGCTGGCAAGCTGCTCGGCCAGCGCACTCTTGCCCGAGCGCGCGCCACCCAGGATCAGGCTGCGCATGACGTGTCGACTCCGAGCAAGCGCGACAAGGCTGCCGTATCCAGATGCGATTCGACCGCGTCAGCGAGTCGATCGATGCTCGCTTCGCGCAACGCGTGCATATCGACACACTCCGCATCGTGCAAGCCAGCCCATGCCAGCAAGGCCTGCAGCGCCGCGGGTGCATCGAACAAGCCGTGCACATAGCTGCCCAAGACCTGGTCGTCGGCGGAGAGCGCGCCATCGAGACGGCCGTCGTCGAGCCGGCACACCGGTGTTTCGAGTGCAGGACCCTGGCTGATGCCGCAATGGATCTCGTAGCCGTGCACCTCGATGTCGGCCCATGCAAGGCGGCCACGCACGTTGCGCAGTTGCTTGCCGGTAGCCAGCGTCGTTTCCAGGTCGAGCCAACCGAGTCCCGCACTCGAACCGGCCTCGCCTTCGATGCCGAGCGGATCGTGGATGGCATGGCCGAGCATCTGCAGTCCGCCGCAGAGGCCGATGACCTTGCCGCCGTAACGCAAATGATGTGCGATCGCGTCGGGCCAGTCTTGCGCGCGCAGCCACGCGAGATCGGCGCGCGTCGATTTCGAGCCGGGCAGGATGATCAAATCCGCCGCGGGAATCGCCGCGGCAGGAGCGATGAATTCGAACGCCACCGCAGGATGCGCGCGCAGCGCATCGCAATCGGTGTGATTGCTGATGCGCGGCAAGGCCGGCGCGATCACACGCAATCGCGCCTGCGCCTTGGTCTCGGCCACGCGTGGCAACGCATCCTCGGCCTCGAGCGTCAGGCCGTGCAGATACGGCAGCACGCCGAGCACCGGTTTGCCGGTCTCGCGTTCGAGCCAGTCCAGACCGGGTTGCAGCAAGGCGATGTCGCCGCGGAAACGATTGATCACGAAGCCGGCCACGCGCGCACGTTCGCTCGGTGAGAGCAGGGCCAGCGTGCCCACGAGATGGGCGAATACGCCGCCGCGATCGATGTCTGCAATCAGTAGCACCGCGCAATCGACGGCCTCGGCATAGCCCATGTTCGCAATGTCGCGCTCGCGTAGATTGATCTCGGCCGGGCTGCCAGCCCCCTCGACGATCAATGCATCGTATTGCGCGACGAGGCGCGCATGCGAAGCCAGCACCGCCTCGAACGCGATGCGCTTGTAGTCGTGATAGTGCCGCGCATCCATATTGCCGACCGCATGGCCATGCACGATGACCTGCGCGCCGATATCGCTGTTCGGCTTCAGCAGCACCGGGTTGAAATCGGTATGCGGTGGCAGCCCGCAGGCCTGCGCCTGCACCGCCTGCGCGCGGCCGATCTCGCCGCCGTCGATGGTCACCGCCGAGTTCAGTGCCATGTTCTGCGGCTTGAACGGCGCCACCGCGATGCCACGCCGGTGCAGCCAGCGACACAGCGCAGTAACGAGTGCGCTCTTGCCGGCATCCGACGTGCAGCCCTGCACCATCAACACGCGTGCGCTCATCTGGGCCGCACCTCGCGCAAGACTTCGTCGAGGCGCGCGAACGCGGCCGCGTCGCCGGGCAGCCCGAAACGCAGGCTTGTCGGCGTGTCGAACAAACGCGTCAGGATGCCGCGCCGGGCCAGCGCGCGATGCAGGGTCGGCGCGCTTTCGTCGCGCCACCACTGGAAGAATGCGCTGCCGGCCGTCGGTTCGATCGCATGGTGCAAGAGCAATTGCGCGAGACGCGCGCTGGCATCCACCAGGGCTACTCGCGCGTTCGCCTGCCAGGCGCGATCGGCCAGTGCCTGTTGCAGCACATGGCGCGTGGGGCCGCTCAAGGTCCATGGCCCGAGCCGCTCGCGCAAGGCGTCGAGCAAGGCGGGCGCGGCGCAGACGAAGCCGGCGCGTGCGCCAGCGAGGCCGAAGAACTTGCCGATCGAACGCAGCACGATGAGTCCTTCGCGATCACTGTATGGGCATAGGCTGGACGCAGGCATCACATCGATGAAGGCTTCGTCGACGATCAGCCAGCCGCCGCGCGCTGCCAGGTTCGCGTGCAGTTGCAACAGCTCGTCGACGGCGAACCGCTCGCCGCCCGGATTGTTCGGGTGGATCAGCACGATGACATCGAAGTGCGCGGTCGGCGCAAACAGCTCGGCGGCGCGGCACAGCTCGACCTGATGTCCGGCACGGCGCCAGGCGTGCGCATGTTCGGCATAACCCGGTGCGATGACGCCGACGCGCGAACGCGCGCGCAAGGTCGGTAGCGCCTGGATCGCGGCTTGCGAGCCTGCGACGGGCAGCAGCTGCGTGGCCGTGTAGTAGTCGCGGGCGATCTCGACGAGGCCATCGTCATCCTCGGGCAGGCGCTGCCAGACATCCGCCGGCACTGCCGGAACCGACCACGCGTACGGACTGACTGCGGTCGAAATATCGAGCCAGGATTCCCGCGCGATCGCGTATTCGCGCGCTGCGCGACGCAGGCGGCCGCCGTGCTCAAGCATGGCTGCCTCCGTGCAATATGACAGCGGCGAGCGTGGCGAGCAGTAGCCACAAGGCGACGCCAGTGCGCACGAGCCAGAGTGCACGCGCAATCGAGTAAGCATCGGCTGCAGCGCCTTCACCGAGAGCGGGACGCGCCTCCCAGATGCCGTGATACGGCGCCGCGCCACCGAGGCGTACGCCGAGCGCGCCCGCACCGGCAGCCATTACCGGGCCGGCATTCGGGCTGTCCCAATGGGGTGCCTGCGTGCGCCAGCAACGCAGCGCACACGCGCAGTCGCCGAGCACGGCGTAGGTCAGCGCGGTCAGTCGGGCGGGCACGTAGTTCAGCACGTCGTCGACGCGCGCCGCACACCAGCCGAAGCGCTCGTAGCGCGGCGTGCGATAGCCCCACATCGCATCGAGCGTGTTCGCGAGTCGGTACAGCACGGCGCCGGGTGCGCCGAGCAGAGCGAACCAGAACAAGGCGCCGAACACGGCATCGTTGCCGTTCTCCAGCACCGATTCGGTGGCCGCTGCAGCAACCTGATTCGCATCGAGCAATGCACCGTCGCGACTGACCATGCGTGCGACCGCCGTGCGCGCGGCGTCGAGATCGCCGTCGGCCAGCGCATTGGCGACGGGCTGCGCGTGTTCGCCGAGGCTGCGCAGGCCGATCGTCACATACAGCAGCGTGGCGCCGACCGCCACCGCAAGCCACGACGAGAGCGACGCGGCAACGTGCACGACGAGCCCGGCGAGCGCGACGATCGGCAGCACCGCGCAAGCCCATGCGGCGGCACCGGCCAGGTGTCGATGCGCAAACAGCCTGCGTTCAATCCAGCCTGCCAGACGGCCAAACGCGACCAGCGGATGCGCGCGGCGCGGCTCACCGAGCCAGACATCGAGCGCAACGGCTGCCAGCATTGCGATGGGCGACGTCACGGCAGGAACAGTCGCGTTGCAGCGTCTGCATTCGACGGAAAATAGAAATGCACGAAGCTCGCGGTGAGCCGTTGCCGACGATAGACCCGTTCGCCGCCCGGCCCGCGATTCGGATTCGCTGCCGTCGCGATCGGTATCGCCTCGACCTCAGCGCGCGCGTAGTGGAACGTATGGCCGCGCAGTGCGCCTTCCGGCAGCTCGATGCCCTGCAGGCCGAGTGCGGCAAGCCGCGGCTGCATCACTGCGCGACCGCGCAGGAGACCAGCCATCTTCCCCTCGTTGCCATCGCGATCGGCCAAGCTATCGAGCGCGAACAGCAAGCCCCCGCATTCGGCCAGCAGTGGCTTGCCGGCAGCCACGTGCACGTGCAGGGCGGCGTGCAAGTCGATGCGCTGCGCGAGCGCCGCCAAATGCAGTTCGGGAAAACCGCCAGGCAGCCACAACGCATCGCATTCGGGCAGCGCGTCACCCGCCAGCGGAGAGAAGAACGCCAGTTCAGCGCCAGCCGCGCGCAACAGATCGAGATTGGCTGGATAGAGGAAGCAGAACGCAGCGTCGCGCGCGATCGCGATGCGCTGGCCCCGTAACGCGTTTCCGTACGCAACGTCGCCGCCTGCGGGAAACGAGACCGGCGGCGGCAGCGCCGTCGTCGCATGCAGCGCCCACGCATCGGCGAGTGCATCGAGACGCCGATCGAGATCGCCGACTTCGGTCGCTGCGACCAGGCCGAGATGCCGCTCCGGCAACGCCAGTGCCGCATCGCGCGGCAACGCGCCAAGCCATTGCAGATCGGCGGGCACGCTCTCACGCAGCAGCTCGACGTGATACGCGCTGCCGATGCGGTTCGCGGCCACGCCATGCACGACGAGGCCGTCACGGTAGTGCGCGAGCCCGCTGGCGAGCGCACCGAACGTCTGCGCCATAGCCGAGCCATCGATGACCGCGAGCACCGGAAGATCGAAGTGCTGCGCAAGATCGGCGCTGGAAGGTGTGCCGTCGAACAGACCCATCGCGCCTTCGACGAGGATCAGGTCGGCCGTGGCTGCTGCCGCGTGCAGCCGTGCACGTGCATCGTCGGCGCCGGTCATCCACAAGTCGATCTGGTAGACCGGCGCCCCGCTCGCCCGCTGCAGCACCAGCGGGTCGAGAAAATCCGGCCCGGTCTTGAACACGCGCACGCGCCGGCCCTGGCGCGCATGCCAGCGCGCGAGTGCCGCGGTCACGCTGGTCTTGCCCTGCCCCGACGCAGGCGCGGACACCAACAATGCGGGGCAGCGGTGCACTACGGTCATGGCGCTACAGCTCGATGCCCTTCTGCGCCTTGATGCCGGCCTGGAATGCGTGTTTGATCACGCGCATGTCGGTCACCGTGTCGGCGATTTCGATCAAGCCATCCGGTGCCGCACGTCCGGTGATCACCACGTGCTGCTGCGACGGTCGCGCGGCCAGCGCCAGCACCACCTGTTCCAGCTGCACGTATTGCTTGACCAGTGCGATGTTGAGTTCGTCCAGCAGCACGAAATCGTAGCCCGCGTCCGCCAGCATGCGCGCCGCGATCTGCCAGGCGGCCTGTGCGGCAGCGATGTCGCGCTCCTGGTCCTGCGTCTCCCAGGTGTAGCCCTCGCCCATCACGTGATAGTCGAGCTCGTCCTCGAACCGGCGAAAGAACGCCTCCTCGCCGGTCGAGAAGCTGCCCTTGATGAACTGCACGACGCCACAGTGGAAACCGTGGCCGAGCGAACGCGCCAGCATGCCGAAGCCGGACGAACTCTTGCCCTTGCCGTTGCCGGTGTTGACGACGACGACACCGCGCTCGATCGTCGCGCGCGCGATGCGGCGATCGACCAGATCCTTCTTGCGCTGCATGCGCTCGCGATGACGTTCTTCCGGCGTCATCGCCTCGCGCGGCTGTTGGCCGCTCAAGCGTGCACCTGCTGCGGCGAGGATGCGCCTTGCAAAACGATGGCGCGGATGCCGGCCATCAACACAAAGGCACATCCGATGAAGTTGGTGAAGGTTCCGCGCGTGAACGCCGGCAATGGTGTCAGCGCGACGCCGGTGGCGGCTTGCGTGCACGCGGACGAAAACGGCAGATGGCGAAACGGCATGTCGTGTTCCACTTTGGCTGTCGGCTGGATTGATATCAGCTCGTGTGGATATCGAAGCGAGCACGCGCGGTCCACGCCAGGATCGCGTGAGCCGCAAGCGCCAGCGCGATGTAGCACAGCGTCGTGCTGACGAACAGCGGGCCCCATTGCCACAGACGCGCGAGGTACTCGCCAACCTGCGGATTCGCGTAGCGGCCGCCGAGCCAATAGAACGCGCTGTTCGAGATCGCAAACGAGGCCGCGGCGCACAGCAGTGCGACGCCGAGTGCGCAGGCCATCGAAGCCGGTGTTTCGCGCAGTCGCTCTGCGTAGGCGCGGCCGCTGTACCAGAGCGCCGCGTAGGCCGGCAGCAGGAATGCATACGCCGGCGTCACGCAGAAGCTGCTGACGCCGGCATAGTCGATCGAGATCCAGTCGATCGCAACCGCAACCGCGATGAACACCAGGAACATTGCATGCCGCCGCAGGTACAACCCTCCAAGGAACAGCACCGCCATCCCGAACGGACGCTCGGGTCGGCTGAGCCACGCG
>JBDTYM010000125.1:0-8758 GCA_040005635.1 Dokdonella sp.
CCGATCGTCGATCCGCGCACCGGCGAGATCATCAAGGGCTCGGTCACGCTCGGCTCGCAACGCGTGCGCCAGGACATCCTGATTGCGGAGAGCCTGCTCGCGCCGTACGACAAGGCGAATGCCAGCGAACTCAAGAACGAGGCCGAGCAGATGGCGCTCGCGCGCCTGCGCCAGCTGGCCGCCCACGAAGTCGGCCACGCACTCGGTTTCGCCCACAACTTCGCTGCAAGCCGGCTCGGCAACGGCTCGGTGATGGACTATCCGCATCCGCTGTTGAAGCTTGCATCGGATGGCTCGATCAGCCTCGACCACGCCTATGCGGTCGGCATCGGGCCATGGGACGATTTTCTCGTCGCGCATGGCTATGCGCAGTTCGCGCCGGGGCAGGAGAGCGCGGGTCTGGCGAAATTGCGCAGCGATATTGCCAAGGCGGGTTTCCACTACATCAGCGATCCGGATTCGCGCGGCCCCGGCGACGCCGAGCCCGATGGCCTGCTGTGGGACTTCGGGCCAGATACGCTGACATCGTTCGATGCCTTGCTCGCCGTCCGGCGCAAGGCGCTCGACGGCTTCTCGATCGGCGTGCTGCCGCCGGAGCGCCAGACCGGCGAACTCGAGGCGCGTCTGGTGCCGGTGTACCTGCTGCATCGCTATCAAGTGGAAGCCGTCGCGCGCCTCATCGGTGGCGCGGACTATGCGTACTCGGAAGCAGTCGATCGCCAAGCCGGCACCCAGGCCGTGGCAGCCGCCACGCAACGCGCTGCACTCGATCGTCTGGTCGCCTCGCTCGGTGCGGAGCAACTTGCCTTGCCGGCGAGCGTGCTCGATCTGCTCACGCCGCCCGGCAACGATTACGTGCGTAACCGCGAATATTTCGCGACGCGCAGCGCGCCGTTGTTCGACGCGTTCGCGGCGGTCGAAGCGGCTGCAGCGCAGACGGTGCAGTTCCTGTTCGCGCCGCAACGTCTCAATCGCCTGGCCTGGCAGCATGCGCGCGACGCGCACGAGCCCGGCGTCGGCGACGTACTCGATGCGGTGTTCCGCGGCACCTGGCAGCGCGACGCGATCGCGACTGCCGTCCCTGCCGGCGATGCGGTGCAAACCGCGGCGAACTGGGTCGTGCTCGATGCGTTGCTGGAAGCGCTCGATGGCGCTCAGCTGCACGCACAAGTCGATGCGGACGTGCGCGCTTCGCTGCAGCAATGGCAGGCCTGGTTGAGCAAGAATGGTGGCCGCGGCAGCCGTGCGTCGAACCGTTCCGAAGCCGCTGAGACGATCCGCAAATATCTCGCCGATCCGAAGTCGGTCAAGCTGCGGCCGTTGCCGACGATTCCTCCCGGTGCGCCGATCTGAGTTGCGTGTTTCGCAGTTTTTCACCGGATGGCGGATGTCCGGTGGCCGCCGGGACGCCATCGGAGCGGTGCGCATCCGGCGATGCTGAACGTGCGCGCTCAGCGCAGCGCCTGCAACGGATGCGCGCGCGCGGCATCCAGCGCATGCCGCGCCTTTTGAAACGACGCATTCAACGCTTCAGTGCCCTGCGAATGGGCGGACAGCAACGCGTGTGCGGCGTCCAGATCTGCGTCGGCGTCGCCATAGCGCTGCAGTACGGTATGCGCACGTGCCAGCGCAATGAAGGTCTGCACGGCGTTGCGCACGTGCGACGCTCCTGACGCGGCAATCAAGGTCCGCGCTTGCTCGAGTACGTCGATGGCTCGCGCGGCCTCGTGGTGCGCGAGATAGGCCTCACCGAGCGGCAGCAGAACGCGTACGCGATCCGGATGCGTGGCCGGGTAGACCTTGCGCGCGATGCTCAGCGCATGTTCGAGCGTGTCGATCGCGGCGCTGACGTCGCCGCCGTCGAGCTGGGCGTGGCCGAGTCCGCTGAGTGTCTCGACCACGCGCGGATGCTCCGGCGGCAGGCTCGCCTTGTAGACATCCAACGCTTCGCCGAAGGTCTTGATGGCTTCCGCGATGTCGCCGTTGATACGCAGCGTTTCGGCAAGGTTTGCCAGACCGAATCCGACCCGGTCGCTGTTCGGTCCGAGCGAAGCGCGACGGATCTGGACGGCTTCCCGCAGCAGACCGACCGCTTCGGCGGCATTGCCTCGATCGCGTTCGATCAAGGCCAGCCGCTGCAGGCCATTCGACATTTCCGAGTGATGTTCGCCGAGCACCCGACGCCAGATGTCGATGGCGGTACGCGCCTCCTGCTCGGCGCGATCGAGATCATTGTTCGCCTGCGCAACCTCGGCGAGCAGATCGTGATAGGGCGCGTCGTGCGCACTGCCGGTGCCGAATGCCGTCCGATCGATCTCGAGCGCTTCGTTCGCGGCCGCCGCGGCCTCGGCGTAGCGACCCTGGTAACTGCGCAGGCCGCCGATCCAGTACAGGCTGTCGGCGACACTCGGATGGTGCGGTCCGAACAACGCGCGGCGTATCTCCAGCGCCGCGCTGAAATCGTGTTCGGCGCCCGCGATGTCGCCGCGGCTCCACGCCAGCTTGGCGAGCTCCTCGAGCGTCTCGGCGACGGTCGAGTGACGTTCGCCGTGCAGCCTGCGTCGCTGCTGCAGGCTGTCGTTCAGAAGCTGCCTGGCCTCGTCGCCGGGCGCGCGGGTTTCGAGCACGTGAGCGAGGCGCTCCTGATCGGTCGCCGTGCGCTCGTCCGGTGCGGGGTGCATGCGCCGATCGAGCGCGAGCGCATCGCGCAGCGCATGTTCGGCTTCGTCGTTGCGCCCCATCTCGCCGAGCAGGGCGCCGCGGCTGGCGAGCGCCTGCGCGCGCACGGCGTCATTGCGCGTGTCGGGCTCGAGTTCGAGCGCCTCCGCCAGGTGATGTTCGGCTTCGGCGTAGCGCTCCTGCAGGCGTTCGGTATCGGCGACTTCGACAAGCGTCGCCGCAAGAGCGTCGCCACGCGGTTCGAGCTTGCGCAGCAGCACAATGGCCTGTGTCTGCAGCCGCTCCGCATCGGCATACAGGCCGAGATGGAAATACAGCGTACCGATCAATCGCAGCAGGTCGACCTGCAGTTGCGGCTGATCGACGAGCTCGGTCTGCACGCGGCGGGCACCTTCGTCGAGAAGTTCGCGCGCGGTGATCGTCTGACCTTGTGCGCGATCAGGATCGGAGACATCGAATACGCTCGTCATGAACTGCTGGATGGCCTGCGCGCGTCGGCCGGCGAGCGCAGTCTGGCGCGCTTCCCACAGCATGCCGGCAATGCCGGCCAGTACAACCAGGGCAAGCGTCGACATGACAGCCGCGGCGGCCGCGTGACGGCGCAGGAATTTCAGCATGCGGTATCGCGCATCGCCGCCCGGCAGTGCGAGTCCCTGCTGGTAGGAATTCAGTGCATCGGCGAAAGCCGCTGCCGAGGGGTAGCGCGCTTCCGGTGTCTTTTCCAGCGCGCGCTGCACGATCAGATCGAGGTCGCCGCGCAATGTGCGCCGGAGTGACTGCGGCGTGAGATCGCGGCGTGCGGCGAGCGTGTTTGCGTCGGTATCGTGCACGGCGGGGAGGGCGGATTCCATATCGCTGGCGAGCTCACGCACGGTCGAGCTGCGCCACACGGCGCGACTCGGCGGTTCCGGCGCCTCCTCGACGATCGCCTTCGGCCAACTGATCTCGCCGCGCACGGCGCGCCGATAGGGCAGCTGACCGCACAGCAATTCGTACAGCAGCACGCCGAGCGCGTACACATCGGTCAGCGTCGTCACCGGTTGCGCGAGCACCTGTTCGGGTGCGGCATACTCGCGCGTCATCGGCCCGGCGTGTGCGTCTGTCATCGATGCGCTCGCCGTCGTGTCGAGGAACTTCGCAATGCCGAAATCGAGCAGCTTGGGTTCGCCCGCCGCATTGACCAGGATGTTGGACGGTTTCAGATCGCGATGCACGACCAGGTTGCGATGCGCGTACTGCACCGCGTCGCACACCTTGAGCAGAACGTCGATGCGTGAGCGGATGCCCAGCCGACGTGCATCACACCATTGTGTGATCGGTTCGCCCGCGACGACTTCGAGCGTAAAGTAGGGCAGCCCATCCGTGCTGACGCCACCGTCGTGCAATTGCGCGATATTGGGATGCGAAAGCCGAGCAAGAATGTCGCGTTCGCGCAGGAAGCGCTCCAGCACGGCGCGCGCTGGCGTGTCGTCCTGGATCAGCTTGAGCGCGACGTTCTGCCTGAACTGACCGTCCGCGCGCTCGGCCAGATACACGCTGCCCATGCCGCCGCGTCCGAGCAGCCTGAGCAGACGATACGGACCGATCTGCGTTCCGATACGCGGGTCCACGCAGTGTTCGTCGAGGGTGATCGCAGCAATCATCTGGGCGAACAGGGTGCTGCCCTGATCGAGCGTGCAGTCTGTTGAGGCGTGCGCGGTCAGCAGTCGCCGAACGTCTTCGAGCAGGGTCTCATCGCCGGCGCAGTGAGTTGCGATCCAGGCATCGCGCTCGCTCGCGTCGATCTCCAGTGCGGCGGCGAACACGGCACGCAAGCGTTGCCAGTCCGATGTCGCCATGGCCCCGGGTTGGCTCATGGACGCCGCAATGCGTGCGAGGGTCGCGCGCTGGCGTATTGCCCGGCGGCACAGGAGAGCATCGCGCAGGCATGGCCGCGATACATGATCATGCGCCTGCCGTATCCAGTTCCTGGCGCAGGAATGCGCGTGCAAATTCCCAGTCGCGGCGGACCGTGCGTTCATGGCGCTGTGTCGCCGCGGCAATCTCGTCGAAGGTCAGGCCGGCGAAGAAATGCATCTCGACGAGCGCGGCAAGATCGCTGTCACGCTGCTCCAGCGCACGCAGCGCCGTATCGATTTCGAGTGCACGCGCGAAGTCCGTTTCGTGCAGGTTGATGGCGCTGTCCAGATCCGTCGCGACGTGGCCGCCACCGCGCTTCAACGCGCGCCGCCGGCGCGCGTGTTCGATCACGATCTGGCGCATCGCGCGCGCAGCGAGCGCGAAGAAGTGGCCGCGGTCGCGCAGCGGCCTGAGCGCACGATCGCTGAAGCGGACATACACTTCGTGGACCAGCGCGGTGGCGCTCAGCGTTGCCCCGGGCGCACGGCGCAGCGACTGGCCAGCCCAGCGCTTGAGTTCGTCGTAGACGAGTTCATACGCAGCCCGCGCGGCATCGGTATCGCCCGATTGCGCGGCATTCAGCAAGTCGGTGAGGTGTTCCGGTGCCGACATCGGTCTGTCCGTCACGAAACGCAGCAAAGTGTACACGCCGGATCGGACATCGCGCGCGGGCAGGGTCGCGCGCGGATACGTCAGCGCGAACCGCTCTCGCAGCTCAGACGATGATTCATCCCGACCGCTCGCTGCGAAAATCGCCGCCGCCGCCGTCAGCGGCGATTGCACACGACGCGCGCGCTCAGGAACCGGCTCGCTGCAGGACCTCCGACAGCCATTCCGCGTAGACGTGCGCAGTGTCCAGCGACGCGCTGTGCGCGCCACGCTCGGCGATGCCGAGCGCGCGTTTCAATTCCAGTTTCCGCGCATCCGTCGACGCTTCGTCGTGCAATGCGCCGGCGTCCGTGCCCATGCCTTCGCAGGGATTGCCGGCTTTCGCATCGAAGCGCTTGTCGTCCGCCGCGACCAGGCAATTGATCACATGATGCAGATGCTTGCGCGCGTCAGGCAGATTCTGCGCCGCCATCGCCATGCCGGCATGCACGAGCGCGGTAGTGGTTTCGATATGCGGCGCGGGCGCAGCGAAGGCGACGAGCGGCATCAGCAGGCCGAGCAGGGCGGCGCCAGGCATTTTGGGATGCATGCGGGTTTCCTCGGGTGTTGAATGGCCGCGCGCAGGCGAATGCTCGCGCTTTGTATAGATTACCATTCGTCCACAAATATCTAGAACGCGTGCGCGCCGGACGCAATCCCTGCACGTTCATTTCGGCAGCACCACCTCGATCCAGTGGGTGCCGCCATTCTTGTCCAGCGGCACGCGCGCACCGGCTTGTACCACGTCATCGAGCGACACGCGTAGCGCGGCGGCGCCCTCCTCGCGTCGAATCGCGATCTCGTAGACGGTTGCGCCGAAGCGGTACTGCATCGTCATCGAAGGCCACGCCTGCGGCAGGTTCGGCGCGAACAGCAGCGTTTCGCCGTCACGGCTGAGGCCGAGCAGGGACTCGATGATCAGGCGATACATCCAGCCGGCCGAACCGGTGTACCAGGTCCAGCCACCGCGGCCGGTGTGCGGCGACACGGCGAGGATGTCGGCCGCTGCCACGTAGGGTTCGACCTTGTACTTGGCGATGGCGGTTTCCGACAGTCCGTGGCGGACCGGGTTGATCATGTCGAACAATTCCCAGGCGCGCTCGACGCGGCCGGCCTGGGCGAACGCCATCACCGCCCACACGGCTGCATGCGTGTACTGGCCGCCGTTCTCGCGCACGCCAGGCACGTAGCCGCGGATATAGCCGGGGTCGACCGGCGACTTGTCGAACGGCGGGTCGAGCAACTGGATGAGGCCGTCGTTCGAGCGTACGAGATGACGGTCGAGCGAATCGAGCGCCTGTTCGCTGCGTGCGGGGTCGCCGGCGCCGGACAGCACGGACCAGCTCTGCGCGATCGAATCGATCTTGCACTCGATCGCCGAAGCGGTGCCGAGCGGCGTGCCGTCGTCGAAATATGCGCGGCGGTACCACTCGCCATCCCAGCCGTGCTCGTCGAGCGCTAGCTTGAGCGTTGCCGCCTGCTCGCGGCAACGCGCCGCGAACTTGGCGTCGCTGCGGTGCTCGGCGAGCTCGACGAAGTTGATCAGCGCCTGGTACAGGAAGAAACCGAGCCAGATGCTCTCGCCGCGGCCTTCGCGGCCGACGTTGTTCATGCCGTCGTTCCAGTCGCCGGCGCCGATCAGCGGCAGGCCGTGCGCGCCAGTGCGCAGACCGTGTTCGATCGCACGCTTGCAGTGTTCGTACAAGTCGGCGTATTCACCCGAGCGCAGTGGCAGGTCGTAATAAGACTCCTCGCCTGGATTGAGCAGACGACCGTCGAGGAATTCGGCGCGTTCGTCGAGCACGGCCCAGTCGCCGCTTGCGCGAATGTAGCGCTCGGTGGCGACTGGCAGCCACAGGTAGTCGTCCGAACACAGTGTGCGCACGCCGCGTCCGCCGGGCGGATGCCACCAGTGTTGTACGTCGCCCTCGCGGAATTGACGCGAGGCGCACAGCACCAACTGCGCACGCAGCAGGTTCGGGGCTGCATGCACGAGCGCCATCGCATCCTGCAACTGGTCGCGAAACCCCCAGGCACCGCCGGACTGGTAGAAGCCGCTGCGCGCCCACATGCGGCACGCGATGACCTGATACAGCAGCCAGCCATTGGCGAGCGCGTTCAGTGCGCGATCCGGGGTTTCCACCTGAACCGCACCGAGCAGCGCAGTCCAGCGCGCAGTGGTCGCCTCGAACGCAGCGCGCGCGCTGCCGGAGCGACGGAAGCGCCGCACGAGATCGCCGGCCTCGCGACGATCACGGCCGGCACCGAGGCGGAAGATCAGCGTGCGCGATTCGCCATCGGCGAGTTCGAGCGGAATCTGGATTGCGCCGCATGGATCCAGCCGCGCGCCGATGCGCCCGCTCAGGGAAGCGCGTCCCATCGCGGCCGGATGGCGCAGGCTGCAGTTGCGGCCGATGAATTCGCTGCGATCGCCGGAAAGCGTGCGTTGCGCGTCATCGACATCGAAGAACGCCACCATGTCGGCGAATTCGGAGTTGTAGGCATTGCGCGCGAACAATGCGCCGCTGGCGTCGAGCTCGGTGACCACATGCATGCCGGTCTTCGCCGCGAGATCTCCGAGCACCCACTCGACGTAACCGGTCGCCGACAACTTTCGCGCGCGGCCGGAGTCGTTGCGCAGACGCAGCACGAAGAACTTCACGGGTGCTTCCGGATCGACGTGAATGCGCAGTTCGCTGGCGATGCCATCCTCGATCGTCTCGAACACGCTGTAGCCGAAGCCGTGGCGCGACACGTAGCGCGCCGCGCCCGGTGCCGGCAGCGGCGTCGGCGACCAGAAGTGGCCGCTCTCGTCATCGCGGACGTAGAACGCCTCGGTATTCGGATCGCCGACCGGATCGTCGCTCCACGGCGTCAGGCGGTACTCGTGGGCATTCTCGAACCAGGTGTAGCCGGAGCCGCTTTCCGAGACGATGCAGCCGAAGTCCGGGTTCGCGATCACGTTGATCCACGGCAGCGGCGTTTGCTGGCTGGCGTCGGTCGCGATCACGTACTCGCGGCTGTCGCGCGAGAAGCCGCCGATGCCGTTGTTCAACGTGCGCGGCGGCAGCGCGATGTTCTGCAACGGACCGGCTTCGTACTTGCGCGTCGGTGCGAGGCGCGGGATCGTGCTTTCGGCGACCTCGCGCGCACGCAATTGTTCGATCAGCGAGCCGTTGTCGTCGGTCAGCACGACGCGCGCGACCGCTTGCATCAGCACGCGGTCCTCGTGATTGATCTGCTCGAGTACGCGCACGAAGATGCCGCCGGGGCGGTCGATCACGCCGGCATCGGCGCTCGCCGCGATGGTGCCGTGGATCTCGTCGTGCAGATTCTGCCGGTAGCCGCCGCGTTCCTCGTTCCAGATCACCAGATCGAACACGAGCCCCTTGAGGCGGCAGTACGCATGCGCGTGCACCAGCTGGCGCACGAGATCGATCCGGGTGGGATCGCCGATCTGCAGCAGCACGATCGGCAGATCGCCCGAGATCGCGTGTGCCCACAGGCCCGACTGGCCGCGCCGGTTGCTCGC
>JBDTYM010000126.1:0-8627 GCA_040005635.1 Dokdonella sp.
TGCGTTCCAGATCGCCGACGACGTGCTCGACTACGTGTCCGACGCCGGCACGCTCGGCAAGAACATCGGCGACGATCTTGCCGAAGGCAAGCCGACGCTGCCGCTGATCATTGCGATTTCGCGCAGCGACGCCGCACAGGCCGACCGCTTGAAGCGCGCGATCCAGGCCGGCGGCCTCGATGCACTCGACGAGGTGCTCGCCGCGATTCGCAGCACCGGAGCGCTAGAAGCTTCGCGTGACCACGCCCGCGGCTACGCGCAGTCCGCGCGCGCGGCGCTGGCGGCGTTGCCGGCTTCCGACGCGCGCGCTGCGCTCGGCGTGCTGGCCGACTACGCGATTGACCGTACGCGCTGAACGCAGCCAGCGGCTGCATCCGCATCGACCCATCCTACTTCTGCGCGAACGTTTCGCCGAAGAACGCATGCATCTGCGTGAGTGCGCGCTTCGCCGTGCGCTCGTCGTAGCTGCAACCCGGCACTTCGCCATGCGCACTCGGAATCGCGAAGCAGTGCACCGCGCCACCGTAGCTCAGGAATTGCCAGTCGACACCGGCATCGCGCATCTCCTGCTGGAAACCGGCAATCTGCTCGGGCGATTCGAACTTGTCGTCGGCGCCATGCAGCACGAGCACCTTGGCCTTGATGTTCTTGGCCAGGGCCGGATCGTCGGTGGACAGGTTGCCGTGGAACGACACCACGCCCTGCACATCGGCGCCGCTGCGCGCGAGATCCAGCGTAGTCGCGCCACCGAAACAAAAACCGATCGCGCCGTAATGCCTGCCATCGAGTGGCGCCTTGCCGGCCTGGGCTTTGAGCTGCGCCAGCGCGCCATTGATGCGCGCGCGAAGGTCACCGCGATGGTCGTACATCGCCTTGGTCGCTGCGCCCGCTTCTTGCGGATTCTTTGGTCGCACGTCGACGCCGTACACGTCGGCGAGCAGGATCACATAGTCCTTGCCGGCAATCTGCTTGGCCAGCGCAATATTGTCCGCATTGATGCCGAGCCAGTCGGGCGTCATCACCAGTCCAGGGCGCGGCGTCTTCACCGCATCGTCGTAGACCAGCACGCTTTGCAGCTTCTTGCCGCCGATGTCGTAGTCGACGTTGCGGGTGACGAAGGCCGCCTCGGCAGACGACAGCGCGAAGCAGGACAAGGCGAATGCGGTGAGAAAACGCGACAGCGACATGACACGGCTCCTGCAGGGTGGGAAATCGCATGATAGGCCGTCGGCACCGGTTTTCGTCACCGCATCCCCATCGGCAGGCGCACAGTGGCAACGCCGTCGAAGATTCAGCGCATTCGGCCAGCGCGCGAATGCGCGCAGCGCGGCGGCCGCTTCCGCGTGACCGTGCCGTGCTCGCGCCGCGCGTCTTAAGAACTTTTTACAACTGCGCCGCGTGATTTGCGCAATGCTCCCGCGCAGGGCAGACACCGGCACTCGATGACAACACACAGACTTCCGCAGCTCGCGACCGCGACAGCTGCATTTGCGCTGATCGCAGCGGCAGCGCACGGCACGGGCTCGCCGAATCCTCGCGCTGCCGCGACGGCCGGCGCCCGTTCCGTCGCCGTGCAGGGCGGCGCAGCGGTACAAGCGGCAGGCAGTGGATGCGCGGCCGCATCTTTGTGCCTCGCCGTCACCTTGTCGACGGCGCCGCCGCCCAGCTGCGGCACGGCGACCAGCATCGATGCCCACGTCGGCGACCGCGTGTACGCGTGCTATACGGCGACCAATCGCACGGCAGGAAGCCTCGACTATCACAGCCTGAGCGACGCAATCGACGGGACCCTGTTCCAGCTGCTCGAACAACCGTTGCCGCCCGGGGCAAGCTATCAATACTTCCGCATGTTCACCGTGGCGGACAGCGAGTCGATCGTGTCGACGTGGTCTGCGCAGGCCTCGCTGCCGGACTATTCGCCGACCGTCATCGGTGGCAGCGGCTTCATCGACATCAGTGCGTACGGTTCCGCGCTCGACATCGGCAGCGAGGGGATCGTGGGCGTCACGCTGCCATTCGATTTCGAGTTCTACGGCTCACCGACGGACGGGCTTTGCGTTTCGAGCGACGGCTTCGTGCTGCTCGACTACGCGCCGTGTCCCGGCTACGCCTTCTACGCGAGCCAGTCGCTGCCGAGTCCGTATCTGCCGGCGGCGGCGATCCTGCCGCTATGGGAGGAACTGCTCGGTGACAGCGGCCAGATCTATTCCGCGACGATCGGTGTTGCGCCCGCGCGACGCTTCGTCGTCGAATGGAAGGATCGGATTCCGTATGGCGCCAGCGACGGCTTCACGTTCGAGCTGATCCTCGACGAAGCCGGCGGCGGAATCGCATTCCAGTATCAGGACGTCGATACGATTCCGGCCAGCTCCAGCGGGGGCGCGCTGGCCGCGATCGGGCTGCAGGCGAATGCAGATCTGGCAGACCAGTTTTCCATTTTCCAGCCGGCCGTGACGAGCAACTCGGGCATCGCCTGGACGTTGACGGCGCCCACCGTCTACACCTCGTCGGCGAGAATCGACATCACGATGCAAAGTCCCGCGATGAGCGTGACACCGACTGTGGTGACGGCGAATGCGGTCATCGGCGCCACCATCGGCGTACCGCTGACGATCGGCAATGACGGCACCCAGGCACTGACCTGGAGCACGGCCCAGGTCAGTGCCACTGGGGCAGCTTCGATGCCCACCTCGCGCCGGTCGCTCGACGGCACTGCCTTGCCGGCATTCGCCGAGGATATCCAGAACCAGCAATTCGTCACGCTCGATGCCTCCGCGCCCGGCAGCGTCGATGTCGTCGCGACGACCGACTACTTGCTTGCGGGAGGCGACTTCGCTGACGCCGATCCCGGCCGACTCTATGCGATCGACGGTTCCAGCCCGAACCATCGCGATGCGTTCGTCAGCGTCGACACCCGCAGCGGCACCGTCACCGATATCGGGCAGGCCACGGCTCCCGGCAATGCAAGCTGGAGCGGGCTCGCCTGGGATGCCGCTGCGCGAACCTTGTATGCGACCGCGACCGAGTGTGGACTTGCCAGCTCGCAGCTTTTCACGATCCACCGCAGCACCGGCGCGGCGCGGCGCATCGGGGCGATAGACAGCGGTCGCCAGAACTGCGTCGTCGACATCGCCCTCGATACCGACGAACGTCTGTATGGCATCGACACCTATGATTCGGGAAATGGCGGCGGCCTGCTGAGCATCGACAAAACCACGGGAGCGGCGCAACGCATCGGTTCACTCGGCATCAATGTCGGCTCCACCAGCCAGGGCATGAGCTTCGATCATGCGACGCATACGCTGTACTGGACGCGCAGCGCCGACGACGGCAGCAGCGAGATGTACACGATCGACACGCTCACCGGCGCGGCCACACCGATCGCACAAATCGGCAGCGCGCCGATTCACCTCGACGCTTTCGTGATCCTGCCGCCCGACGACTGCGCCAACGCGCCGGCGGCCGCATGGCTCGGGGTCGCCCCGACGAGCGGCACGACAGCGGTGAGCGCTACTTCGATGGTGACGCTCACGCTCGATGCGAGCGGGCTTGCCGCAGGCCGCTATCACGCGATCGTATGCGTGCGCGGCAACGACCCGCATCGTCTCGCACAGGCCGTGCCTGTCGAATTCGTGGTCGCTCCGACGATCGACACGATCTTCTTCGACGGGTTCGAGACCCTGTAAGCGCACCGTGTCGCGGGATCCAGATAGGTAGACTTGCGTGTGTCGTCGACGTGACGTCGCTGCCTTAGTACGCCTCGCGCCCACCGCGGCAACGCAGTGGCCTTGACTGTCCCGACTCAGTGGATGCCGAGGCCCTCAATGGCATCGATGTCCACGACCTCGAATCCGGCGAGGGCGGCAAACGCACGGCCGCGTGCCGCGTAGTCGGCAAACTGGTCGAAGCTCGGTGCGCCCGGCGACAGCAGCACGACGCCATTCGCCGGCGTCACGGCGCGCGCGGCGTGCACCGCCGCGGCAAGGTCCACTTCGGCGCGCAACTGGAAAGCGCCAGCGGCTTCGGCCAGCAGCGCATGAATGCGTGCACCGTTTGCCCCCATCGTGACGATCGCGTGCGGCGGCTCGATGCGCACGCATTCGGCGAACGGGCGCCAGTCCAGACCCCGATCAAAGCCGCCCACGAGCACGCTCACCGCGCGTCCGTGCATGCTGGCGAGCGCCTCAAGCGTCGCCTGCGGTGTCGTCGCGATGCTGTCGTCGACCCAAGTGAAGCCGTGCCGCTCACCCAACTGCTGCAGGCGATGCGGCAACGGATGGAACGTCGCGATCGCGGGCGCGGCCGCCAACGCATTCTCGCCGGCCGCGTCGATCGCCGCGAGTGCGGCACACAGGTTCAATGCGTTGTGCGGCCCGGGCAGTGGCGAGCATGCGAGGTCGAACACGCGGCGTGCGTCGCAGGCGACTGCGCCATCGGCAATATGCCAGCCGTCCGCACCGCCGAACACGACGCGACGCGGATGCGCATCGAGACGCGCGACAAGTTCGTTCTGGCGTGCATTCACGACCAGCGTCTTCGCGACCGCGGCGAGCGCAAGCTTGTCGGCGGCGTAGCGCTCGCGCGTGCCGTGCCAGTCGAGATGCTCCTCGTATAGATTGTTGATGACACCAACCTCGACCGCGGTTGCATCGCGCGTCTGGAAACTGGACAGCTCCACCACCCACCAGTCCGGCAGCAGCGGCGGATCGAGCAGTTCCAGCAGCGGCAATCCGATGTTTCCGGCCAATCCGACGCGACGGCCCAGCGCACGCAAAAGGTGCGCGATCAGCGCACTCACCGTGCTCTTGCCCTTGGTCCCGGTGACCGCGATCACGCGCGCCTCGGCGTGCTCGGCAAACCACAACGCGGTACCCGAGGTGAAATGTGTGCCGGCGTGCTCGGCGATCAGTACCTCGGGTCGGTAGCGGCTGATGCCAGGCGACTTGATGACGACATCGAACGCGGACAGCATGGCGCCGTCCGGGGGCGTGGTCACTACGGTGACGGCGGCGATTCCGTCGTCCTCGGCAAGCAGGTGGAAGCCGGCGGCTTCGGCCTCGCTGCAGAACAAGGTCGGCCGTAACTGCGGCACGCGTGCGCGCAGCGCGGCCAGCGTGGCGCCTCCTTCGCGGCCGTAACCCCAGACCGCAACATGCTTGCCGGCGAGCTCAGCGAGGCGCATCGAACACGATGTGCTTGAGGCGCGCCGGAATCCGATGCCCGCCCTCCGGCTGCAGCAGCGCGTCGAGATCGAGTTCGGCTGGATCGAGTTGCGGCAGGATCTCCTCGGCGAAGCGCGCGACCAGCGCATCCTCTCGCCACTCGGCACGTTCGCTCAATGCAATCAGTGCCGCGCGCGATTCGACCCCTTCGCCGACACATTCGAACGGTTTGTGTTCGCGATATTCCAGCAGCGCATCGAAGCCCGCCGCGAGCGCGGCATCGTCGAGCAGGTTGCGACCGAAGATCGCCAGCAGGCGCGGCTTCGGCATGAACGGCGCCAATGCGAGGAACACGAAATGGCATTTCGGACATTGCCCGCACCAGCGATCGGTCGGCCGTGGGCCGAGGATACGGAAGTTGCGGTTGCAACTGGAGAACACGTCGTCGTAGCGCATGCTGCGTGCGAAGCGCGCAGCCACCGCAAGTTCCGACAACGGCCGCAACAACGAGTAGTAGTCGAGATCGGCGGCGACGCGCGCGTGCAGCAGGTCGGCGAATGCGTGCTCGAAGGCCCAGCCCTTGCTCCATTGATGATTGATCGGCTGGCCGTCGTACTCGAGCGTCGCGCTCGATGCGGAACGCTCGTTCGAGAACGCGATCGCGTCGTAGCCGTACAGAATCGCCGCGACGACGAGGATCGCCGAATTGATCGCGGTGACCGGCACGTGGCCGTTGTACGCGCCCATCTTGTTGTAGTCGAACAGCAGCGGCGACAGCGTGCGGCGCAGATTCAACAGCGGCAGGCCGGTACGCGCCGCACACGCCTCGATCAGCGGCGAGTTACCGACCCAGACCGCGGTCGCCTCCTCACCGGCCTGCGCCAGCAGGCCGACGCTGACGAGTGAATCCTTGCCGCCCCCGATCGGAACAAGCGTACGGCGCGGCAAGCCGAGCACCGACGCGAACGCTCCGCCCGCGTGTCCCGCTGGCCTCTGTCGAGGCGGAGCGGTCGACGCCTGGTCGATCGGAAACCGGATGCGTCCGCGCAGATCCAGCTTGTTCTGATACGCGAACTCACCCAGACCGTGCAGGTACAACGCATCCAGAAACGTAGCCGTCGACGCATCCAACGCCTGACTTTCGACGCGAATCCGTGACGGCACGCCGGCCTTGTAGTAGCTGACGCCGGCAATCAGATGCAGCAGGTCGAGCGCCGCCTCGAACGCGGCCGTGCGATCGGTCGATAGCGCTGGCGCATCCGGAAACACGACGTGCTCGACAAGTTCGGCACCGTCGTCGAACGCATACACGAGCGTCGCGACTCCGTGCGCGTAGTCGCGCCGGACGAAGCGGAACGCGTCTGCAGCGCGTGGATCAGCGGGCGTCATCGGTGAACTCCTTGCCGCGCAGCTTGGCGATCGCGTGCGCGAGCCAGGCGGTCAGCGGCAACGTGATCACACCGACCGCCAGCAGGGACATTGCCGTGAAGAAGGCCGCCTGCACCAGCAGATCTTTCGCATTGGCCGGCTCGCCGGCCTGCAGCCAGCGAGCCGATGCCGCATACGCCGCGACGAACAGCAAGCCGAACAGGACGTGCGTGATCGCGGCCATGCCGATGCCGGTCTTCCAGGCACCGCTGCGGTTGCGCGCGCGCTGTTCCAGCGCGCGCCAGCGCAGCAGCGCGACGAACTGTGCGGCGACGACACCGAGTCCGCCGAAGATCGCGATCTGCCGATACGCCAGCGCCGCGTCGGAGCGAAACAGCAGCAGGCACCACAGACAAGCTGCCACGAATGGCGCCAACAGCGCAGCCAGATGCAGCAGCAGTCGCGCGCGACTCACAGCACGATCTCCGCCGCCGGCTCGCGCAGGTTGTAGCGCGAGGCCATCACCGCGCCGTAAGCGCCGGTCTGCGCGATCAGGATCACGTCGCCCTCGCGGCAGACCGGCAAGCGGCGGTTCGCGCCCAGCACATCGCCGCTCTCGCAGATCGGACCGACGATCTGCACCATGGCGTCGGCCGGCTCGTGCAGACGCGAGAGATTGACGATCTCGTGCCAGGCTTCGTATAGCGCCGGCCGGATCAGCGAATTCATGCCGGCGTCGATGCCGACGTAGTGGACGTTGCCCTTGCGCTTGACCTGGGTCACACGCGCGAGCAGCACGCCGGCGTCGGCGACCAGGAAGCGGCCCGGCTCCAGCCACAACTGGAACTGCGGATAGGCACTCTTGACCTCGCCCAACGCAGCACTCAATGCGGCGAGATCGAGCGGTACTTCGTCTGCCCGCGAGGGCACGCCGAGGCCGCCACCGATGTCGAGCGACTCGATGTGGTTAAAGCCCTCGGCCAGGCTGGCCAGTTGCGCATACACAGAACGCCAGTGCCCGGCATCGAGGATGCCGGAGCCCAGGTGCGCGTGCAGACCGACGATGCGCGCATCGTGCTGGCGCGCGAGCCCGCGGAATTCCTCGACCTGATCCAGCGCGAGCCCGAACTTGGATGACGCGCCACCGGTCTTGACCTTGTCGTGATGGCCGCGGCCGACGCCGAGGTCGACGCGCAGATGCAGCTCACGCCCGCGAAACAGCGCGCCCCAGTGCAGCAGCGGATGCAGCGCATCGAGCGTGACGTGCACGCCGACGGCGAGCGCCTGTGCGTATTCGTCGCGCGGCGCGAAATTCGGCGTGAACAGGATGCGCGCGGGCGCGAGCGACGGCAGCGCCGCTCGAACCGCGTCGATCTCGGCCATCGAGACGCATTCGAACGCGAAACCTTCCTCGTGCAACGCGCGCAGGATCGCCGGATGCGGATTCGCCTTCAGCGCATAGTGCCAACGGTCGACCGCGTCGAATGCGCGCAGCGCGCGGGCTTGCGCGCGCACTGCGTCGAGCGAGTAGACGTAGCGCGGCGAGGCGTCGTTGGCGACACGCAGCAGCTCGTCGCGCCGACCATGCCACCAGGCCTCGCGCGGCTTCTGCGCGAAGTCCTCGGCCAGCTGGCGCCAGCTCGGTCCGAATATCGCGCCATCCTCGACGCGCAAGGCGTCGGCACGGATCAGCAAGGCATGCAGGCGCGGAATCAAATCGTCGACCAGGGCTTCGTCGACGACGAAGGTCAGGTTGAGATTGTTCGAGGACTGGCTGATCAGGTGCACGGAGAGCGCGCCGAATTCGGCCAGCACGCTCGACAGCTTGTGCAGCATCGAACGCATGCCGCGCCCGACAAGGGTGATGGCCGCGCACGGCGCAATCACCTTGACGCGGCAGATCTTCGCCAGGTCCGCGGCAAGCGCCGACAGCACATCGGAATTGACCAAATTCTCGCTCGGATCCAGCGACACCGTCACATTCGTCTCGGCCGAACCGATCAGGTCGACCGACAAGCCGTGCCGCTTGAATGCATCGAACACGTCGGCGAGGAAGCCGACCTGCTGCCACATGCCGACGGTTTCCATCGACACCAG
>JBDTYM010000127.1:0-8554 GCA_040005635.1 Dokdonella sp.
CAAGGGCCACTTCACCAAGGACAATCATTTCGGCTTCGAAGCGGTCGCCTGGTACTGGCATTTTGTCGACGTGGTCTGGCTCGGCTTGTTCCTGTTCGTCTACGTGCTTTGACGCAAATCGAAGCGATCAGCAAAGCGCTTGTCCGGTAGGCACGTGTTCGAAGGCGCATGCGCGACCGAAGATGCCGCTGTGCGATCCGGCAAGCTCGGAACACTTTATCGGCAGTGGACCCCCGCGTTCCGTGAGCGCGAGGGTATCTTCGGACTGCCTGGATTCGACCGGTCAAAGGCTTCCGACCGTCTGGCATTGATCGAGGATGACCTGCAGCTCCGCCGCGCCTGTGTCGCGCAGCACGCTTGTGAGCCGCCTGGTGTGGTTGCTGGAGCGCGGCGAGAAGGCGAGCCGCCGCTTTCGCCTACTCGACTTCAAACGCGGTTGCGAACGGAAGCGGATGCCGGCAAGCAAGCGGACGTGTTGCGTCGACTTCGACTACAGGGTCGACGCAGAGCGGATGTCCCTCGCGCTTGCTCGAGGATGACGCATCACTGCCCGATGCCGTGCGGCTTGATGAGCCCACTCCAGATACCAATGATGACCAGCGCGATCAACAACACCGACAGGCCGATGCGCCGCGTCAGCGCCTTCAGAGTGCGGTCACTGCCACCCTTGTCGGCCATCATGAAATACAGGCCTGCGCCGAGGTTGTAGATGATCGCCGCCAGGAAAAGCAGGATCATTACCGTGCTGAGCATGTCGAATCGTTCCGTGCAGCGACGCCTTGCGGCGGCGCCTGCAAGTATACGCCGGCCACGCGGTGGCTAGGCGCTGGCACCGACCCGGCGTGTTCGCGATCGTGTTGAGTCTCGCGGCCATCGTCCTGTTCGTCTCGCTCGGACGCTGGCAGTTGCGCCGCGCGCAGGAGAAAGTCGACTTGTTCGCCGCGTTCGACGCGGTAGCCAAGCAGGCGCCGGTCGCGTTGGCGCAGGCGCGCCGCGACGCGAATCCGTCGCGTTACCCCTTGGTCCGCGTCGAGGGCCGCTACGATCCCGTGCATGCTTATGTGCTCGACAACCAGTTCCGCGATGGCCGCGCCGGCGTGATGGTATTCGACGTGTTCGAGCCGGCCGATGGCGGTCCGCCGCTGCTGGCGAACCAGGGATTTCTCGCACGTGATGCGCGCGGCGGGCGCGCGCCAATTCCACCGCCGCCTGATGGTGCGCAGAGCATGGTCGCGCTGTACGCGCCGCCGCCGGGTTCAGGCCTGCACCTCGGCGGCGATGCGCTGCCGCAGCAAACGACGTGGCCCAAGCTCAGCATCTACATCGATATCGGCGAAATCGGCAAGGATCTCGGTCGCGACCTCGATCCGCACGTGCTGCTGCTGATGCCGGCGACAGGCGACAATGGCGGTGGCGCCTTCGTGCGCGAATGGCGGCCCGAAGTGTTTCCGCCGGAACGCCACTACGGCTATGCATTCACCTGGCTCACGTTCGCCGGCGTCGTCGTGGTGACGTTCGTAATCCTGCACTGGCGCAAGGAGAAACGCTGAGATGACACCCGACACGCGCAAACGCATCGGCCTGCTGCTGATCATTGCGCTGTTCCTCGCGCCAGTGGCCACGGCCTATGTGCTGAACGCGCTCGGCTGGCGTCCGGCCGGCACGCGCAACTACGGCACGCTGATCGAGCCTCCGCTGGACCTGACCCAGGCACGTTTCCTCCTCGCCGACGGCAAGCCGCTGGAATGGAAGGACGCCGAGTGGTCGTGGACGATCTTCGCGTTGACCGGACCGAACTGCTCTGATCAGTGCATGGCGCGCATCGATCAGCTGCGCCGCGCACGGCTGACCTTGAATCAGAATGCCTATCGCGTACGCGTCGTCGTGCTCGACGACGCGCTGACGCAGGACAAGTTCGCGCCGTTGAAGCCGGTCGAGGTCGCGCGCGATCCGGATGCGAAGCTGGCGAGCCTGCGTCCCAGTGGCGCCGACGAAGTCGTCGCTGCATTCGCCGATCCGCATGGGTTTCTCGTGCTGCGCTATCCGCTGGGCTATGACGGCAACCTGCTGCGCAAGGATCTTGCGCGCCTGATCAAGCCATGAGCCTGCGCAGCCTCGTCACGCCGAGGCGGATCGCCGCCTTCGCGACGGCGTTCGCATTCTGCGTGATCGTGTTCGGGGCTTTCGTGCGTCTTTCGAACGCCGGGCTGTCGTGTCCGGATTGGCCGACCTGCTACGGCAAGGCGACCTGGCCTGGCCACGAACACGATATCGCCCAAGCCAACGCGGCATTTCCGGATCGGCCGTTCGAAACACACAAGGCCTGGCGCGAACAGGTGCATCGCATGATCGCCGGCACGCTCGGCGTACTCGTGTTCGCACTCGCATTGATCGCGGTGGCGCGACGACGCGCGCTCGTCGCGACCCTGCTCGTCGCGGCAGTGGCTGCGGCGTTCGGCGTCTTCCTCTACATCCGGCAGGCGTACGCGATATCGGCTGCGCTGTCGGCGCTCGCGCTCGCACTGCCGCTGTTCGCCGCGACTCGTCTCGAGCCAGTGCCGCCTTGGCGCGTCGCGGTCGTCGCGTTTTCCGTCGTGATCTTCCAGGCGATGCTCGGCATGTGGACGGTCACGTTGCTGCTGAAGCCCATCGTCGTCATGGGGCATCTGCTCGGCGGCCTGTTGACGTTCTCGCTGCTCGGCTATGTCGCGCTGCGCCTCGCGAACACGCAGGTGCCGACCTTGCAACAGGCGCGCCTGAAGCCGATGGTCGTTGTCGCCCTGGTGCTCCTCACGCTGCAGATCGCGCTTGGTGGCTGGACCAGTGCGAACTATGCGGCGCTCGCCTGCGGTGTCGATTTCCCGCAATGCGCCGGCAGCTGGTGGCCGCAGACCGATTTTCGCGAAGGCTTCGTGCTCTGGCGCGGAATCGGCGCGAATTACGAGGGCGGCGTGCTCGACGCGGCCGCGCGGGCGGCGATCCAGATCGCCCATCGTATCGGTGCGCTGATCGTGTTCGGCCATGTGCTGGCGACGGCGGCGCTCGCATGGCGGCGCGGCTTGCGCATTTTGGCGGCGCTCGCTGCTGCATTCCTGTGCACCCAGGTCGCGCTCGGCATCGGCAACGTCAAGCTGCTGCTGCCGTTGCCGCTCGCGACCGCGCACAATGGCGTCGCCGCGCTGCTTCTGCTTACGCTCATCGCACTGCTGGTGCGTACGCTTGCGCCGGTTGGCGCTGCCGGCCGTATGCGTTGAAAGAGCATAGCCTGAAACACGAAGGACACGAAGAAAAGCGTCATACGCGATGAAGCAGGAAGTCCATTGGATTCCTTCTTTCCCCTTCGTGTTCTTCGCGACCTTCGCGTTTCAGTCTTTGGATATTTGAATCTTCAAACTCGAGCACCCGATCCGCCATGCCCTCCATCGCCAGCCAGTACTTCGAACTGACCAAGCCGCGTGTCGTCGCGCTGATCGTGTTCACCGCGGTGATCGGCATGTTCCTCGCCGTGCCGGGCTGGCCGCCGCTGCGCGAGGCGATCGCCGGCGGCATCGGCATCTGGCTTGCCGCTGCGTCCGCGGCGGCATTGAATCACTTGATCGACCAGCGCATCGATCGCCTGATGGCGCGCACTTCGCGCCGTCCGCTCGCCACCGGCACGCTGACGCCGAACCAGGTGCTCGCCTTTGCGTTGGTGCTCGGCACGCTGTCGATGGCGATCCTGATCGGGTTCGTCAACCTGCTGACCGCGGCACTCACCTTCGCCTCGCTGATCGGCTACGCCGTCGTCTACACCGCGTATCTGAAGCGCGCGACACCACAGAACATCGTGATCGGTGGCGCGGCCGGTGCGGCGCCGCCGGTGCTCGGCTGGGCTGCGGTGACCGGCGAGGTGCACGCCTACGCGCTGCTGTTGTTCCTGATCATCTTCATCTGGACGCCGCCGCACTTCTGGGCGCTCGCGATCTTCCGCCGCGAGGATTATTCGCGCGCGCAAGTGCCGATGTTGCCGGTCACGCATGGCGTCGTCTATACGCGCTGGCACGTGCTGTATTACACCGTGCTGCTGCTGGTGATCAGCGTGCTGCCGTATCTGACCGGCATGAGTGGCCTGTTCTATCTCGGCGGGGCGCTGGTGCTCGGGGCCGGCTTCCTCTACTACGCGATCCGCCTGCTGAACCCGCCGGACGAGTTCTTCTCGATGCGCGTGTTCAACTATTCCATCATCTACTTGATGGCGTTGTTCGCGTTCCTGCTCGCCGACCACTATCTGCCGCCGTCGGTTGCGCAGCCTTCCACGATGCAGCTGCAGAAGGTCGGCGTGCATGGCAGCGTGCGCGATGGGGTGCCTTTCGCTTGAATGCGCGTTTTCCTCAGCCGCACGGCGGAGTGGTTTTCATTCGCTGAATCGAGTTCTCGCGGTTTGCATCGGTTTCTCGTCAGTTTCGGGAAAGCTATGTAAATCCGCTCGCGGGTGCCGTCGCCGCACGCGTAGCATCGGCCGTTCACCGGCTTTTTTGCTTCGGATCGGTGCGACCTTGGTCGCGCGATCTCGTACGTGATGCACGCATGCTGGCCGCCGGTTTCGCGGGCCGGTCGTCCGGGCAAGAGGTCGTTGTTCTCCCAACAACCATTGTCCGCGAGGTTCCTATGCTCTCGTTGCCGGATCCATCACCTGCTGCGCGTGAGCGTTGGCGTATGCGACTGCGCGGATGCGCCGCGTTGGCTTTCGCCGCCGTTGCTCCGAGCGTCTTCGCGGCACCCGCCAACCTCGGCAACGGACTCGGCAAGCTCGTCGACAGCCATGTGGCGACGGCGGGACTGAGCGGCAGCGCGCTGCAGTCGGTCGCGCCGTTCGACGGCTACACCACCGAACAGGTTGCTGCGCTCGCGCATTTGGCGATCACCGATCAACAAGGTCGCTACCTCGTCCGCATCAATGCGGATGGCAGGGCGCCGATTGCGGCGCTCGTGAGCAATCTCGGCGCGGTGATTCCATCGCTACAGGTCAAGGCGGTGGATGCGCGCTATCGCAAGGTCGGCGTGATGGATGCGTTCGTGTCCCTCGACGACGTCAGTGCGCTGGCAACGGCGTTCGGTGTGCGCTCGGTCGTACTCGAACTCAAACCGTATCACGCGGGCGCGAAGGCGCAGGCGGGCAGTGCTGCGGCTCCCGGTCCGAGCGCCAGCGACGGCGACATCTTCAACCGGCTCGGTTCCGTGTTCGACGAAGGCGTCACCCAGCATCGCGTCGATCAGATCAACCGCTTCTACAATCCGTCTGCCGCCTCCGACTTCGAGGGCGTCGGCATGAGTATCGGTTTCCTTTCGAACAGCTACGCGGCGAATGCATCGGCAGCGCAGCAGGACGTCAACCGTTTCGATCTTCCCGGTGCGGCGACCAATCCGGTGAATACGCAAGCGGTTACCGTGCTCGAAGACGATGCCGTTGCAGGTAGCGACGACGAAGGTCGCGCGATGGTCGAGATCGGCTACAAGATGGCGCCGAAGGCCAAGCTGGCGTTCGCCACGGCGAATTTCGGCGAGGTCGATTTCGCGAACAATATCCGCGCGCTCGCCGGCATTCCGGCAAACCTGTATCCAGGCCAGACCTTCGCCGCAGACACCATCTGCGACGACGTCGGCTACTTCGACGAGCCATACTTCCAGGACGGCATCATCGGCGCCGGCATCGACGATGCTGCGGCATTCGGCGTCGCCTATTTCTCGTCCGCCGCCAATGACATCGGCGTCAATGGCTACGAGTCCGACATACGCTGGGTACCGAACGGCAGCGGCATGACGGCAGCGGGCGGCAATACCGCACTCGGCGGCACCAACATCGATCTGACGAATGTGCCGCCCGAGCTATACGCCGGTGGCTTCCACAATTTCAATCCGAATGTCGGCCAGCTCGATGTCGCGCAGACCGTCAATATCGCCTCCAACGCAAACGAGCCGGCGACGGTGATGCAGTGGAACGAGCCATACGATCAGACCAGCGAACCCGACCTGATCGAACCCGCGGTCTTTACCCAGGGCGGCACGATCACGTCGGCGCAGCCCGAGTTGAGCTTCACGGTGCCGGCCAGCCTCACCGCGGGCGGCCTCTACGAGCTCACCTGCGATGCCGATCCCGGCAGCGCCTTCGATTGCATCGTGACGGTCGCCGATCCGAGCGGCAATCTGGTGATCGACCATCAGGACACGGAAGTGGATGAGACGGCGCGCTTCTTCGCGCCGGTCACCGGCGGCAACTACTCCATCACGATCGACCGCTTTTCGACGACGACGGGTGCGTTCACCCTGAACCTGTATGCAACCAACGGCTTCAACGGCGCTGCCGTGAAGACGCGTATCAGCCTGCTCGCGTTCAACACGGCCGGCGCCTATGTGCCCGGCAGTTCGCTGACCGACAACAACCTGGCGACCAACGAGCCCATCCAGCTCGGCGTGACGCTGCGCTCGGGCGGCGGGACACAGCTGCAATACGTGATCGCGCGCGCCAACGTGCCGACCGGCCCGAACGTGGCGACTCACCTGCGCTACCTGATGCCGGGCAACGGCGTCAGCGGCCTTGGACCGGCGGAGTACTTCTCGTACAACACGGTGACCACCGGCGGCCACTCGATGGCGAAGGGGAGCAACGGCACGGCTGCCTACAGCGTGGCCCGCCCGAACCTGCCGGAGACGTTCTCGTCGCCCGGTCCGGTACGCATCTACTTCGACAGCAGCGGCAGCGGCGATCAGCTCGCACTGCCGGAAATCCGTCAGCAGCCGGGTATCGCAGCCGCCGACGGTGCCGCGAATACGGTGCTGGCGCCGAACTTCTTCGGCACCAGCGCCGCCGGTCCGCACGCGGCGGCAATCGCTGCGCTAGTGCTGGAAGCGCACGGCGGCCATCATTCGATGACGCCGGCGCAGATGACGGCCCTGCTGCACCTCAGCGCCTTCCCGCACGATCTCGATCCGTCCGCGGCCGCCGGCGTGGCGCGCACCGCCAATGGCAACCGCATCGCGATCCGCATCGCCAGCGATGGCAGCAACAATACGGGCACCGGCGGCCAGGACGCCAATTCGTTCACCGTCAGCTACACCGGCGCCAGCAGCCTCGCCACGCTGGTGTTCAACCCGCAGGGCACGGCGGCCACGGGCGGCAACGCGTCGGGCGGTTCGAACGGTCTCACCAATGTATCCGGCTCGAGCCCGCCGACGGTGCAGTACAACGAGGTTGATGCGCCAGGTCTCGTGTTCGCGCCGGCAACGCGCGCGTTCACGATCGGCAGCCAGTCGACGATCGCGGCCGCCAACGTCACCGCCGCCTACACCAATCAGGCGCCCGCGCCGTCTTCGACCAACCAGTGGTGGACGATGACACTGAATTTCAGCGGCGCCGCGTTCACCCAGGACAAGGTGCTGAACTACACGGTCGGCCGCGATGAACAGCACTCCTCCGGCAACAGCACGCGGGCTGATTATCTTGCCGATCTGTTTGGAGGGGGCGTATCGATTCCGAGCGGTCAGGTGGTGCAGGCCGGCATGACGTTCAGCGGCACGACGTCCGACGGCCAGACTTTCAGCGGCACGATCCAGAATCGCATCGGCGCCGGCTACTCGCCGGTCGACGGCTACGGCTTCATCAATGCCGAGCAGGCCGTTGGCCAGGCCGTCCCCTAGGAGCGCAGACATGTCCCCACATACGAACGAGACCGCGCTCGGTTACGAGACGCGCAAACGCTTGAGGATCACGCCGGTGCGTATACGACTTTCGTTGTTCATCCTTATGCTCTCAGGGCTGCCCCTGGTCGCCGCAGCAGGCAGTGGCGTCAGCGAGAATTTCGATGAGGTCACGCCGCCCGCGCTGCCGGCCGGATGGTCGACCCATATCGCGACGGGCAAGGCGAGCGATCTGCCCTGGGCCACGGTCGCGGTCGGCTACGCGAACTCGGCGCCGAACGCGGCGTGGCTCAACGACGTCGACGACTACGCCGACATCAGCCTCGTCTCGCCGATCTTCACGCTGCCGTCGGGCGGAAGCACGACGATCAGCTTCCATCACAGCTACGTCCTGTGGGCACCCGACAACAGCGTGCTCGCCAACGGTGTCTACAGCGGCGGTGTGCTCGAGGTATCGATCAACGCGGGCGCGTTCCAGGATCTGGTTGCCGCAGGCGGTTCGTTCAGTGCCGGCGGCTACAACGTCGCGCTCGATCCGACGTTCGACAATCCGCTGGCGCAGCCGCCCGCGTTGAACCGCAGCGTATGGGGTGGTGACTCGGCCCAGTTCGTCGCCACCACGGCGACGCTGCCAAGCGTTGCCGCGGGCGGCACGGTGCAGCTGCGCTGGCGCCTCGGCACCGAAGGCAGCGGCAGCAGCCACGACCAGTACTCGGGCTGGTACATCGACGACTTCACCTGCGATGTGTGCGAGCTCGTGTTGAGCGACACGATCTTCAAGGACGGATTCGACGGCACGCCCTGAGGCGACGTCGACACAGGACGACTGCGGCCGCCTGCCTGGCAGAGCGGCCGTTTTCGCCTAGCTGCCTAGGCGATG
>JBDTYM010000128.1:0-8448 GCA_040005635.1 Dokdonella sp.
GCCAGCACTTCGAACTGCTTCTCGCCGTCGACTTCGGCAATCTCGATGATCGAGACGTCGAACGTGCCGCCGCCGAGGTCGTACACCGCGATCTTGCGATCGCCGCCTTTCTTGTCGAGGCCATAGGCGAGCGCAGCCGCGGTCGGCTCATTGATGATGCGCTTGACCTCGAGACCGGCGATGCGGCCGGCGTCCTTGGTCGCCTGGCGCTGGCTGTCGTTGAAATACGCCGGTACCGTGATGACCGCCTCGGTCACCGGCTCGCCGAGAAAGTCCTCGGCGGTCTTCTTCATCTTCATCAGCACCTTGGCCGAGACTTCCGGAGGCGGCATCGACTTGCCGTCCGCGGTCGCGATCCAAGCGTCGCCATTGTCGTGCGCGACGATCTTGTACGGCACCATGCCGATGTCTTTCTGCACTTCCGCGTCGGTGAATTTGCGGCCAATGAGGCGCTTCACCGCGTAGAACGTGTTCTTCGGATTGGTGACCGCCTGGCGCTTGGCGGTCGCGCCGACGACGACTTCGTTGTCCTTGAACGCGACGACCGACGGCGTCGTGCGATCGCCCTCGGAGTTCTCGATCACGCGTGCCGTATTGCCTTCCATGACCGCCACGCACGAGTTCGTCGTGCCGAGGTCGATACCGATGATCTTGCCCATTTCTGTACTCTCCCGCTCTGAATTTCATGCGGCCCCGCGGGCCGTAACTGTCGCGAAATCTGGGGGTCTGCGCTTGCGTTTCAAGCGCGCGTGTGCAACGACTACTTCGAAACCGACACCAGCGCCGGCCGCAGCAGACGATCGTTCAGCACGTAACCCTTCTGCATCACCGCAACCACGCGGCCTCCCGGATACTCGGCGCTGTCGACCATTGCCATCGCCTGGTGCCGCTCCGGATCGAAAGCTTCGCCCGGCGTGCCGACTACCTTGAGTCCGCTCGCATCGGAGATGCGCACCAGCTCGCGCTGGGTCAGCTCGACACCGCTGCGCAGCACCGCATAGTCGCCACCCTCGACGGCCAGTCCCCGCTCCAGATTGTCCAGCACCGGCAGCAAATCGGCCAGCAGCTTTTCATTGGCGAACTTGCGCGCCTGCTCGACATCGCGCTGCAGTCGCTTGCGCTGGTTGTCCAGCTCCGCGCGCTCGCGCAGCACGGTGTCGCGCATTTCGGCCAACTTCACCTCGTATTCGCCGATCTGGCGCGACAACACTTCGACGTCGCTGTTGCCGACATCGTCGTCGCCCGACGGCATCTGCGCCGTATTCGGGTCGGCGCCCCTTGGATCTGTATTTTGCATCGCTCCTCCGCATCAAAATCGCACCGTCCGCCGAAGCGCGGATGGCTCATTCCACTATGCCGGACGCACGCACCTTCGGCCATGCGAACCGCTGTGGCCCGCACGGCTGGGTTTATGCGGCCGCTCAGGCCCTCTTCAAGGCACTGGAGATGATCTGCGCGGTCGCCTGCACGACCGGAATGACCCGTTCGTAGGCCATCCGCGTCGGCCCGATCACGCCGAGCACACCGAGCACCCGGCCGCCGACGCCGTATGGCGCGGTGACCAGGCTGTAGGTGTCCAGCGCCGCAAAGCCCGACTCCTCGCCAATGAACAGGCGCACGCCCTCGGCGCGCGAGCAGCGCTCCAGCAACTGCAGCAGGTCACGCTTGCGCTGAAACGCCTCGAACAGCTCGCGCAGGCGGTCGACATCGGCGACATCCTGCTTGCCCATCAGATTGGTCTGCCCGTGCACCAGCATGTCGCTGTCGGGACTGCTCTGGAACGCCTGCTCGGCAACCTCGACCGCAGCGCTCAGCAGGAAGTTGAGATGCGCGCGCTCGTCGCGCATCTCGCGCAGCAGGCGCACGCGGATCTCGTCGATGCGCATGCCAGCGAAATTCATGTTGAGGTAGTTCGCGACCTGTTCGAGTTCGCCCGCCGCATAGGCGTGCTGAGTCGCAATCACGCGGTTCTGCACCTGGCCGTCGGTGAAGACCAGGATCACCAGCACGCGACTGCCGTCCAGCGCGACGAAATCGATGTGGCGGAACGGAAATTCCTCGCGCCGCGGCACGCTGACGACGCCGACGAAGTGGGTCATCTCGGACAGCAGCGAGGTTGCGCTGCCGAGCAGGTCCGGCGTCGACGCATCCGTCGGCAGTTCGCGGCGCAATTGATCGAACTCGGGTTCGCCGAGCGGGCGCATCTCGAGCAGGCTGTCGACGAAGACGCGGTAGCCCTGCGAGGTCGGCACGCGTCCGGCCGAGGTATGGGGTGCGGCAACGAGGCCGGCCTCCTCGAGGTCGGCCATGATGTTGCGGATCGTCGCCGGACTGACATCGAGGCCGGACGATTTCGCCAACGTGCGCGATCCGACCGGCTGGCCCTCTGTAATGTACTGCGCGATCAGCGAACGCAGCAGGCTGCGCGAACGGGCGTCGAGGGCGGGCGAGCTGGAGGAAGCGATCATCGGAGTCCGATCAGGCGTCGCAGCGCCAAAGGTAGGCGCACGCTAACAAGCGGCACACTCCCTTTCAATAGGGTCTGCGCGGTGCAGATTCAATGCGACGCCTTGGCCACTGCACGGCCGCATGCTAGCGTTCCGCCGATATCAGGAGCTGTCGCGGTCCATGCTGGAAAGTCTTTACGTCAAGGATTTCGCGATCGTCGGCGAGGCCGAGATCGCTTTCGGCCCCGGCATGACCGTGGTTACCGGTGAAACCGGCGCCGGCAAGTCGCTGCTGGTCGATGCGCTGCTGCTGCTCGCCGGCGGCCGCGCCGAGGCAGCGATGGTGCGGCACGGCCGCGAACGTGCCGAACTCGCCGCCGCGTTCGATCTGGCGGCACGCTCGGACCTGCGCGACTGGCGGGTCGCCGAGGATCTCGACGAGGATGGCGCCTGCCAGCTGCGCCGGGTGATCCGCAGCGAGGGCAGCTCGCGCGCCTGGATCAACGGCCGCCCCGTCACCCTGACGCAGTTGAAGACGCTGGCCGGCAGGCTGATCGAGATTCACGGCCAGCACGAGCACCAAGCCCTGCTCGATCGCGGCCAGCAACTCGATCTGCTCGATGCGTACGGCGAGCACTCGGCCGAAGTCGCCGAGGTCGCAGGCATCGCGCGCGCCTGGCGCGAAGCGAGCGCGCGTATCAGCGAGCTTTCACGCGGTGCCGACCACGCCGAACGCATTGAATGGCTGACGCATCAGGTCGACGAACTCGACCGCCACGCATTGGTGCCGGAAGACTTGACGACATTGGAAGAGACGCACCGCCGGCTCGCCAATTCCGGCCAGCTGCTGCAGGGCTGTGCGGCGCTCGCTGAACGGCTGGATGGCGACAACGAGTTCGCGTTGCTGCGGCTGCTTGCGCGCGCGCAATCCGAAATCACCCATCTGGGCGCACTCGATGCACGACTGGCGCCGGTCGGCGAACTTGTCGACGCCGCGCAGATCCAGCTCGCCGAAGCGAACGACACGCTTGCGCGCTACCAGGACTCGCTCGATCTCGACCCGGAACGCCTGGCCGAAGCCGAAACCCAGCTCGGCAAGTTGCATGAACTGGCACGCAAGCATCGCGTGCGCATGCCCGAGTTGAAGGCGCACAGCGAATCGATGAGGCAGGAGCTCGAAACGCTGCGCGGTGCCGGCGCCAGCATCGCCAGCCTGCGCATGGAACAGCAGCGCCTGGCGACTGCCTATGCCGCAGCCGCGGGCACGCTCAGCACGAAACGCGCGGCCAGCGCGAAGACGCTCGGCGAGTCGGTCAGCGCCTTGATGGGTGAACTCGGCATGCACGGCGGTCGCTTCGAGGTGCAACTGGAACCCCAGGCCGATGCCGACCCGGATGCGCAAGGCGCCGAACGCTGCGAATTCCTGGTCAGCGCGAACCCAGGCCAACCGCCGCGCGCGCTGCGCAAAGTCGCCTCTGGCGGCGAACTCTCGCGCATCAGCCTCGCCATCGAGGTCGCCGCGCTCGGCAGCGACACGGTCGGCACGATGGTCTTCGACGAAGTCGATTCCGGCATCGGCGGCGCCGTCGCCGAGGTGGTCGGCCAGAAACTGCGCGCCCTCGGCGCACGCTGCCAGGTCCTCTGCGTGACGCACCTGCCGCAGGTCGCGGCGCAAGGGCACCAGCACCTGCGCGTCAGCAAGTCCAGCGACGGCGCCTCGACACAGACGCGCATCGATGCGCTGTCAGGCACCGCACGTCGCGAGGAAGTCGCGCGCATGCTCGGCGGCATCGAGATCACGCGCGAGACGCTGGCGCATGCCAAGCAGATGCTGGAGAGCGCGACGCGGCCGAGCGCTTGACGAAAGGCGATCGGATCGCGGCTGAAGCCGCTCCTACCATCCTTATTTGCAGGAGCGGCTTCAGCCGCGATGAAAGGTCCGTTTTGTAGGAGCGGCTTCAGCCGCGATGCTGTTCGAGCCAGACCGCGTTCCAAAATGGGTATAGGCCAACTCTCGGCACCAGACCAGCGCGTACCGGATTCAGCACGACGTAGCGCGCGATATCCATAAGCTCGTCCTCACGACGAAGAGCATGATCGTAAAAACCGCTTGCCCAGACCGGCCCGGAGCTGCCGCGGGCCTGATTCACTGCTCGGGCAACACGCCCTTTCAATCGGCGGACGAGGTCGGACAACGAGTCCCGAGTTCCAAGATCGATAAGGCCATGCCAATGGTCGGGCATGAGCACCCAGCACAACAAACGTGAGTCGTGCCAAAACGCGGCCTTCGACAGGACTTCTGCCGCGATCCGGGCAGTTTCCCATTCCCCGAACACACCGCGCCGCGCCGCGGTACCGAACGTCACAAAATAAATTCGACCTGCGTCGCTATGACGTCCGAGTCGCAGGCGGGCTTTGCCTTTGAGCGGATACTTGGCTGGGGTCATACGCAGCAGTTTCGCGACGACAGCCACGCGTCGGCGATAGGCATAGACGGATTTTCGTGTAGGAACTCGACAGGCAAGCGTCGCGGCTGAAGCCGCTCCTACGGGTAGCCCCGCCGAAGGACCGCGAGGGGTCGATGAAGCTCAACGCTTCTTGAGCGGCCGCACATACAACACGAGGCTGTGATCCTCGATCGCATAGCCATGCCGCTCGGCGATCTCGTGCTGCAGGCGCTCGATCTCTTCGCTGGAGAATTCGATGACCTTGCCGGTCTCGATGTCGACCATGTGGTCGTGGTGCTTGCCGCGATCGAGTTCGTAGACGGCCTGGCCGCCTTCGAAGTTGTGCTTGAGCACCATCCCGGCTGCCTCGAACTGGGTCAGCACGCGGTACACCGTCGCCAGCCCGATATCGTCGTGGTGTTCGAGCAGCTCGCGGTAAATGTCTTCGGCGGTGAAATGCTTGCCGCTGTGACTGTCGAGGATTTCCAGGATCCGCATGCGCGGATGGGTGACCTTGAGGCCGGCCTTGCGTAGTTCGGTCGATTCCACGTTCATCCTCCGGGCCCCTCCCCGACGGCCTCGCCTTGTCGTTCAGGGCGCTAGTGTATCATCGGGGTTTGCCCAGACCCTTGGACATCCATCGCATGCGTCTTCGCTGGCTCGCCCTCCTCGTCCTCGCTCCGCTCACCGGCTGCGGCCTGATCTACAAGGTCGACACCCAGCAGGGCAACCTGTTCGACAAGGAGCAGGTCAGTGCGCTCAAGGAAGGCATGAACAAGCGCCAGGTGCTGCTGGTGATGGGCTCGCCGGCCGTGATCAGTCCGTTCGACCAGAATCGCTGGGACTACGTGTCGGCGGTCCGCCGCGGCCGCAGCAAGATGGAAACCAAGGACCTGACGCTGTATTTCAAGGACGATGCGCTGGTCAAGATCGACGGCGACTACTTTCCGCAGAATCCGGAGCTGCTGATCAAGGACGCGCAGAAGTACAAGCGGCAGTATCCGGACGAAAAAGCCGTGGACGAAGACAAGAAGAAGAAAAAGCCGAGCGGCCAGGATCAGGGCTGATCCGGCGCTTCAACGGTTCGTCTTCTGCGCCGCCCGCTCGGCGCGCCGGCGACGCGAATCCTTCGGGTCGGCCTTGAGCGGCCGATAGAGCTCGACTCGGTCGCCCTCCTGCAGCACGGCATCGCGCGCAACGGCTCTCGACCAGATGCCGACGCTGAGCTGGCCCGCATCCAACGGAAATTCGCGTTCCAACTGCGACGCGGCAATCGCATCGGCCACCGTCGATCCGGCGGCCAGTCGAACGCTTCGCAGGAACTGGCGCTCCGCTTCGGCGTAGGCGACTTCCACCAAGATCGAAACGTCGCGTGCCGGCTCAGCCATAGGTCTTCACGGCGGCGCTGCAGAAATCGTCGACCATGCGGCTCGCGAGCCCCTGGAAGCCGAGCCGCAAAGCGGCGCCGCCGAGGCGGCCGCTGTAGTCGAAGTCGAGCGCTAGCGCGATCTTGCAACCGTCGTCACCGAGCGCCGCGAAGGTCCAGTCGCCTTCGAGCGTGCGCAGCGGGCCGTCGACAAGATGCAGATGCAGACGATGAGGTCGCTCGAGCGTGTTGCGTGTCGTAAAGCTCTGGGTGAGACCGGCGAAACGCAGGTCGAGCCGAGCGGTCAGTATCGTATCGCCGTCGCGTTCGAGCACGCGCGCACCGGCGCACCAGGCAAACCGCGTCGGGTATGCTTCGACGTCGTTGACGAGATCGAACATGCGATCCGGCGTGTAGCGGACCAGGGCGTGGCGGCGAATCTGGATCATCGTGACTCGTTTTCTTGAATTGTATGTGACATGGCCAAAGCGAAAACCAAGGACAAGAGCGGTACCGGCACGATCGCGCAGAACAAGCGCGCACGGCACGAGTATCACATCGACGAGCACTACGAAGCCGGCGTCTCGCTCGAAGGCTGGGAAGTGAAGAGCCTGCGTGCCGGTCGCGTCAACCTCGGCGATGCCTACGCGATCGTGCGCAACGGCGAGATCTTCCTGTTCGGCGCCTCGATCGTGCCGTTGATCTCGGCCTCCACCCATGTCGTCGCCGACGACCGCCGTACGCGCAAACTGCTGCTGCACCGCGAGGAGATCGACAAGCTGATCGGCGCGATCGAGCGCAAAGGCTACACATTGATCCCGCTAGCGCTGTACTGGAAGAGCAATCGCGTCAAGATCGACCTTGGCCTCGCCCGCGGCAAGCAGGAGCACGACAAGCGCGACAGCGAGAAGGAGCGCGACTGGGGTCGCGAGAAGCAGCGCGTGATGCGTGGACGGAACAAGCTCGCCTGAGATTCGGTCGATCGCGCCTCAGGCAAAAGCCATAATGGATTCCCGCGTTCGCGGGAATGACGTCGTGATCGATTGACGCTCTAGCGGGAATGACGTCGTGGTATCTGTCGCTTAACCTATCTGCCGAAACGCCGCAATCAATATCCGGGTGGCACGTAACCGAAGCGCGCCATCTGCTCGCGGTGCGCGCCTACCACGCGAGCAACCTGGTCGCGGCTGAGCGCCTCGCGCCATTCGTTGATGCGGCCCTTGCGGAAGAACCGCGTCGCCTTGTCGGACGCCTCGACGAAACCGTGCTTCTTCTCCATCGAGGCAAGGCTCTGGAAGCTCGCATGCCTGAGCGCGCGCTCCACGCGCGTGCGGTCCTGCGCGACGCCGACGAGGCGCGCGATCTTCGCAAACGGTTTGGCCGGCTTTTCGATCAGATCCTCATAGCGCACGACGAGGATGCGATCGCTGGCGAGATCGGCCCAGGCTTTCGCGTGGCTCGACCAGGAGCCGAGAATCTGGCTGACGAACAGCTCGTCGTTCGCGGTCGCCACATTGTCGTCGCCGAGGCGATCAATGGCGGCATCGATATCGAGGCCAAAGTGATGCGTCATGCTGACCGCGACATCGAGCGGATTGCGTACGACGTAGATGGCGCCGGCGGTGACCTCCCAATTGTGCAGCGGATGGCCGTCGAAGCGGCCCGACGTGTTGTGCGTCTTGACGAAACGCGTGCCTTGAGCATTCGCCGCGATCTCGGCGTGCACGCGCGGGCGCAGCGCGGCGATCTCGTCGATGCTCAGCGACACGCTCGGCTTTCCGGCGAGGGCCGCGAACAGGTCGGGCCGCGCTTCGTCGTCGGCATAACGCGACAACTCGTTCAGCGGCACCGGTTCGCTGCGGTTGGCGACGAGGTTGGCAAGGAACGCGCGCAACCAGGTGTTGCCGGATTTCGGGTACGAGGCGAGCCATACGATGTTGCCCATGAATGCGGATCGGCAGCGAACAAGCCGCGCATGATAGCGCGGGGTTGATTTCGCCGGCTCCGCGCACCATGATGAACAGGTTCCTCGGGGGCGATCGGTTTCGACGGGGGATGCGAAGTAGTCTGGAGCATGCCGAGGGCGTCATCTTCCTCGTTAATCCGGTGGCAAAAAACCTAGACGCGAACGACAACGTCTACGCTCTGGCCGCTTAAGGCCTAGCCCCGAACCCACTTGTGCCTGTGC
>JBDTYM010000129.1:0-8251 GCA_040005635.1 Dokdonella sp.
GGCATGTCGATCGCGCGCAAGCTCGGCGTGATCACCTACCGTTCGGCCATGGAATGGGTCGGCCGCTTCGCGCGCATCCGTCTGGATTCCGAACAGCGCGAGGAGGAACCCTTCGCGGTCGAATTCCAGGTCGAGTCGTACCTGGCTGGGCACGCGCGCCGCTTCGTGCGCAGCTTCGATCCGAACAGTTACCTGTATTTGTCGCGCGCGAGCGACTGGTTCGACCTCGCCGAGCACGGCGGCGGCAGCGTCGAAGAAGCGCTCAAGCGCATCGATGTCGAGCGCGCGCTGGTGATCGGCGTGGAGACTGACATCCTGTTCCCGTTACCGCAGCAGGAGCAGATTGCCGAGGGGCTGCGCGTGGCCGGCGTCGCGGTCGATTTCGTCGCGCTGGACAGCCCGCAAGGACACGACGCCTTCCTGGTCGACATCGAGCGTTTCGGCGCTGCCATCGCACGCTTTCTGGCCACGCTGTAGAATCGCGCCTTCGAAAACGCTCGATGCGGGGGCCCGGCCAGGGCCGTTGCGCATCGACCGCCTCGCCATCGGGATCGCACCCATGTTATCGCTCGAATTTCCCGGCGCCCGCCAGCTCGTGACAGCGCTCGACCTCGCCGTCGCACAGCGCGAGGAAACGGCCATCACTGAAGCCCTGCGCAACACGCTGTGCCGCCTGATACGCGACGACGGCGTGCGCCTGCCGGACTGCGTGTTCGAACGCGAAACCGACCACTACGCCCGGCGCGAGTTGTACCGCAGCGAAGAACACGGCTACAGCGTGGTCGCGATGACCTGGGGTCCGGGCCAGGGCACGCCGATCCACGACCATGCCGGCATGTGGTGCGTCGAAGGCGTCTGGCAGGGCTTCCTCGAGATCACGCCGTACGAACTGATCGAATCGCAGGACGGCCGCTACCGCTTCGAACCGCGCGGCACCATGAACGCCGGCGCCGGCTCGGCCGGCAGCCTGATCCCGCCGCACGAATATCACACCATCCGCAATCCGAGCGACGACGCGATTGCGGTTTCCCTGCACATCTATCGCGGCGCGCTCAATTCCTGCTCCGTGTTCCAGCCGGACAACGGTGGCTGGTACGCGCGCGACGAACGCAATCTGTCGCTCGACCGCACGCACTGAATTCTGGCCCCGTCAGAACGACCGCGAAGATCCTGCGGCGGCCATCCTAGGCCCCTGTGAGCAAAACCTTTATACTCCGCGGCCCCGCGCGGTACCTGCCGCGCGATGCCAGCCGAAGTGGCGGAATTGGTAGACGCAGTGGACTCAAAATCCACCGCCCTTAAAAGCGTGCGGGTTCGAGTCCCGCCTTCGGCACCAAGTCACTGTTTCACTACGTTCCACTGCATCCCGCAATGTACGACGCCTCACACGAAACCCGCCTGAAACGCGGGTTTTTTTGTGTCTTTCGTTCCGCAGCGTCCGGTTCCGTCCCGCTGCAGCCAGCGTGCAATGTGAGTAACGTCTCGGCGCGCCTCGGAGTGTTGCAACGACCAACGGCCGGTCCTCTTCCCGGCCGAGGTAGGCATGTGCTTCGCTGACCATGTGCGCGCGCGGCGCGCGCTCAGTGCGCCGGGATGAAGACGTCTTCGTCGACGTTTTTCAGCAGGAGAACTACGAACTTGGCCGCTTGGGTAAGACTCGCGTTGCGCCCAACCGTATGGACATCCTTCGGCCCTTCGTAGAACGTCTGACCCGGCGTCAGCGTTACCGGCGTGCCGCCACGCAGGCCCATCACGATCGACCCCTCGACTACATAAATGAAGGCATCGGCGTCGTGACGATGGACCGGATCGACCGCGCCGGGCGGATAGTCGACCGTCAGCATCACGGCTTCCTTGCCAGGGTAATCGGGCAACGTCTTTTTCATGATCGGTGTCACGATCGCTTGTGGGGCTGGTGGCTCTGCTCTGACGGCGCCGGCGGCCAAGAAAAGGGACGCAACAAAAATTCTGGAGATGGTCATGCAAGATTCCTCGGCGTGGGCGGGGCCGACTGGCTCCGCGTTTCAGGTGTGGTTGGCGTGCCGCGCCTGCGTCGGCGCGGCAACGAAGCTTAGGAAAGCCCGGACTTGTCGACGCCGAAGGCCTTGTCGTAGGAGCCGGGAACGATCCGGAAGGCAACGTTGACGCGGTTCCAGGCGTTAATCGACATCACCAGAAAGGTCAGGTCCGACAACTCCTTCTCGGCCGGCGCTGCAATTGCTCTATCGAAGACACACTCCAAGTCGCAACGAGGTACGCGACCACGTAGTCGCTGCGCCCGTAAACACCGGTGGAATGCCCGTGCCCACAAAGGGGGCGCTTACAGCGTTACAGGCAGCAAGACCACCGCTTGCGCTTCGCCCGCACACATCGCGACCGTCGACATCAAGCGGCAATCGCTATCGCGCCCATGACGCCGCAACGCGCAGAAGTGACTTCGCATCATGAAATTGCCGTTGCAATCTCACGCCGGTGTCCCTACGGCGAACAATGCGCCGCACGGGACCGCGACGCTCCGTCGCGGTTAGCGAGCCCGACACCCCTCGCCATACCAAAACCCCGAAATATCCAGATGCGTGTCTGGACTGGCCGCGTTGCAGACCGGGTAACGTTCGTCGCCGCTGCGCCGCAGGGCGAGTTCCTTCAGGCGTGCTTCGCGGTCTTGCTGACGCTGCTGGTCGTAGTCGCGCTTCTGGCTGAGATCCATCATGCAGTGCGCAAAACCGTCGGTTTGCGGCGCGTAACCGAAGTCGGAGCATTTCTGCTGATCCTCGGCGCGTTGTTCGGCCCGTATCTGCTTTGGGTCGACGCAACCCGACAACGAAAGCGCTCCCAGGCACAGCGCGGCCAACAGTGACAGCCTCATGTCATCCCCTCTGGATGAAGTGCGACAACCCGCGCGAGTCTACGCCGGAAGAACTTCAGGCGCGTGCGTATCGGCCTCCACTGCCCCGCCGATAGCGGGTTGTGTGACCGCGATCACGCCGACCTCGTCGATGGCGCGGATCGTGCTCGCTGACGGTTGTCGGCATTTGCTGGCGACAGGGGGAACACCATGCGTCACATCATCATCGCCGGACTCGGCGCGTTGCTCGCTACCCAGGCTTTTGCACAAGGTTCGACCGCATCGAAATCACGCTCAGGGCGCAAGGCCAACACGGAAACCGCTGCGCTTTACGACGCCAATCGCAACGTGACCGCACCCGACGCCAACGCGCCAGGCAACAACTGGGGCAAGAAGGAAGCGCCGGCGAGCAAGCCCCGTACGTGCTCGTACGACGGCGCAATGTCGGACGAGGACATCGCGCGCTGTCGCCGCTGAGCGCGGCGGATGCTGCCGCGGCGACCCGTTGGTCGCCCCGGCCTGACGCCGCCCGGTATGCGTTGTGCGCGGCTCGGATACGTCCGAGCCGTGACAGCGGGTGGGGTGATGGCGAAGCGTAGCGACGCGCGTTTGGCCTCCTGTGCACCGAAGGAATTGGTGCGTCGAGAATATTTACATGTCAATCAATAGTTTATGCAAACAATTCATCGGCAATCTGCTATCGATTGCGTCGATACCACGTGTCCCAGCGTCTGCATCGGCTATCCGAGCGTCTGAATCCCGCGCGGGGATGTCGCGCTTCACCGCCAAAATACGTAATTCGTAGTGAGGTGTATGGAATGATGGAAGGGCATAGGCATGCGGAGGTTCATGGGTCATACGTTCACGGCCCGGGAAGGCCAGAGCGACGGAGCGATGCGGTGAACAAGGGCGATTTCGTCGGCGGGTGCCTGCCATACTGCTTGAAGATCGTCGCACCGGGACGCTACCGCGTTCTCAGCGAGTGGGATGTCGACTCCGCTACCCTGTCCCATGCGCGCGTGCCGCTGAGCCTGACCGTCCCGCCAAAACTGATGCAGTTGCTCGCGGCGGCGAGATTGGTGCGGCCGGATCGACTCCTTCTGTACGACGAAAACAGCCGCCCTACCGCCTCGACCCAGAACATGCAGCGTTATCTGACGATTCTCGAGCTACTCGCCTCGACCGAAGTTTCCTTCCAGGACCCGCGATGAAGTCGACTCCGTCCCTGCCCCAGGCGCAGATTTTGCCGATTCGAGCCGGCAATGCGCATGCGTGGCATGCATTCTGCTTCGACGTTGTCAACTTGATCCCTGGACTGCAGCCATGTTGAACGTCGTCGAGATGCCGATCGATCGCCTGTCCGATCACGAATTGCAGATGCGCGAATGGGAAGCGGTGATGGCCGCGGGCTACGGCTCGACCGAACATCGCCAGGTGAAGAGCGAGATCCAGCGCAGAATGTCAGCTCACGACAGCGTGCGGCCGGCGTCCGTGCACTGAGGCTTCGTCGCCGGAATCCGGCAGCGTCGCCCCATATCTTGAGTCTCCAGGCTGTCCGGACCCGGTCCTGCAGCCCATTGCAATCTCACTCGCGCTACGCGATCACCGCCACGCCGGCCATATACGGCTGCAACACCTGCGGCACCGAGATCGAGCCGTCGGCGTTCTGGTAGTTCTCCATCACGGCAATCAGCGCGCGGCCGACGGCGACACCGGAGCCATTCAAGGTGTGCACGAGCTCTGGTTTTCCGGTTTCCGGGTTGCGCCAGCGCGCCTGCATGCGACGCGCCTGAAAGTCCGTGCAGTTCGAGCACGACGAAATCTCGCGATAGGTATCCTGCGACGGCAGCCAGACTTCGAGGTCGTAGGTCTTGGTCGCGGTAAAGCCCATGTCACCGGTACAAAGCAGGACGCGACGGTAGGGCAAGCCGAGCCGCTCCAGCACGACTTCGGCGCAGCGCGTCATGCGCTCGTGCTCGTCGAAGCTTTCGGACGGCCTGACGATGCTGACCAGTTCGACCTTCTCGAACTGGTGCTGGCGGATCATGCCGCGCGTATCGCGCCCGTGCGAACCGGCCTCGGCGCGGAAGCATTGCGAATGCGCCGCCATGCGCAGCGGCAGGCTGTCGGCATCGACGATCTCTTCACGCACGATGTTCGTCAACGAGACTTCAGCCGTTGGAATCAGGTAACGCCGGGTCTCGCCCACTTCCGTCGCAAACAGATCTTCCTCGAACTTCGGCAACTGACCGGTACCCTGCATCGCATCGGCATTGACGATCAGCGGCACATTGCATTCAAGATAGCCATGCTCGCTCGTGTGCAGGTCGAGCATGAATTGTGCGAGCGCGCGGTGCAGGCGCGCGAGTTCGCCGCGCAACACGGTGAAGCGCGCGCCCGACAGCTTCGCGCCGGTGTCGCCGTCGAGCCAGCCCTTGTGGGCGCCGAGCTCGACATGGTCCTTGACCGCAAAGTCGAACGTGCGCGGCGTGCCCCAGCGATGCTGCTCAGCGTTGGCGGTTTCGTCCTTGCCGAGCGGCACCGACTCGTACGGCAGGTTCGGCAGACCCAGCGCGACCTCGGCGAGCCGCGCCTGCACCTCGATCAGCCTGTGTTCGTTCGCTTTCAGCTGGTCGCCGATGCCAGCCACTTCGGCCATCAGGGCGGCGGCGTCTTCGCCCTTGGCCTTGGCCTGGCCGATCGCCTTGGACCGCGTATTGCGCAGGTTCTGCAGTTCCTGTGTTTCGGTCTGCACACTCTTGCGCTGCGCTTCCAGCGTCTCGATCGCGGCCTTGTCCAGCACGAAGCCGCGCGTCGCGAGACGCTCGGCGACGACATCGAGATGAGCGCGCAGCAGGGCCGGATCGAGCATGGACAGTCCAGAAAAGACGAAGGGCGCGGATTATACCCGCGCCCCTCCGGCGCGCTCCAAGCGCGCCGCACCCTTGTCCTCTGCCACAACGCCGGACGACTACTTGCGGCCGAGCCACCAGGCGATCGCGACGCCGGCCAGCAGCCAGCCGACACCCTGGTCGATCAGGTTTCCGACCAGATAGTCGCCTGGAAAGCGGTACCAGGTGCCGAGCGGCAGAATGTTCGCGAGCCAGCCGAAGACGCCGAATGCTGTCGCGCCGAGCACGCGCGCGCCGAAACCCCAGGCCGTCGCCGCAAGCATCCACGCAATCAGCACAGCGCCAATGAAATTGCTGACGAACTGCGTGCCGAGTTCGGCACCCATGCTCGCCGGATCCGCCTTCGCCTTGGCGACGACGACGAACAAGGACGGATTCACCTTCGCTTTGGCGACCCAGGCATCCATCGTCGGCTTGTCGCTCATCTTGGCCGGATCGATGCTCGGCAGCATGTAGATGCCTGTCTGCGGCAGGCCCGCGCTGGCCGATTGCAGCACCATGTCTTCGCTCTGCGGCAGACGAAAACCCATCGTGCCGACCGGCAGCAGCATGTGTGAGGCGAATTGCCAGAAAAAAATCACGATGGCGCCGAGCAGCGCCGCGATACCAATGCGCATGATTGACCTCCCCGATCAAGGTGGGCAAACGCTACGCCCGCTCGCGCGGTCTCGCAAGGGAGTCTGCGACAGCCGGGATTGGCAGCGCCGACCCGTGCACCGGCGCCGATCAGGCAGCGCGCAGCGCCCAGCTTTTCAGCAGGATCGCCGCCAGCACGGCGCATCCGGCGCCAAAGCCGAATGCCAGCGCCGGCGATGCCGCCGACCACAGCCAGCCGAACAGCAGCGACGCCGGCAACAGAAACAGTCCGGCGACGAGGTTGTACCAGCCGAATGCGGTGCCGCTCTGCTCGCGCGGTACGAGATCGGCGACCAGCGCTTTCTCGGTGCCTTCCAGCGCTGCGGTGACGACACCGTAGCCGCCGAACGCGAGCCAGAGCGCCCAGTCGGCACGGGGCAACTGGCCGATCGCGAAGTACGCGACCGCGTAGGCGCCCCAGGCGATCGCCAGCATGTTCGCACGGCCGCAACGATCCGACAGCGCCGACAGCGGCGTCGACAGCAGCGCCGCAACTGCCGAGAACAGCGCCCACATCAAGGTGGTGCGCGTCGCATTGGCGCCGAGTTCGTGCGCACGCAGCAGCAGGAACATGTTCGACGAATTGCCGAGCGTGAACAGCGCGAGCACACCGAGGTAGCGGCGAAATGGCGCGGGCATTCCGGCCAGTGTCCAGCGCATCGGCGTGGTCGTGAGCGCAGCCTTGCGCTGCGGCTCCGACACCTTGAAGGCAAGCACGAGCACGAGCAGCGCCGGCACGATCGATAACGCGAACACATGGCGCAGATCCATACCCAGCGCGAGCAGCGCTGCGGCGGCGAGCGGCCCGATCACGGCGCCGAAATTGTCCATCGCGCGATGAAAGCCGAAGGCAAGGCCGCGCTGCTGCGGTTCGACGCTGAGACTGATCAGCGCATCGCGTGGCGCCGAGCGCAGGCCCTTGCCAATGCGGTCGGCCAAGCGGCACATGAGCACGCCGAACCAGCTGCTCGCCAGACCCATCAGCGGCCGCGCGAAACCAGCGAGTGCGTAACCGGCAATGACCCATGCGCGCACGCGGCCGCTGCGGTCGGCGAGCACGCCGGCAAACAGTTTCAGCAAGCTCGATGCTGCCTCGGCGAGGCCTTCGATCAGGCCGAGCGCTTTCGGGCCGGCCAGCAGCACCGAGGCCAGATACAGCGGCACCAGCGGATAAATCATATCGCTGGCGAAATCGTTGACGAGGCTGATCGTGCCGAGCAGCCAGACTGTGCGCGGCAGCGCGCGGATCGCGCGGATCACGGCTCGGCGTCGTCGCGATGCGCGGCGCGACGGGCAACCCGCAACGCTTCGAGCTTGTCGCGGAACTTGCCTTCGAGGCCGCGTTCGGTCGGATGGTAGAACGCCGCGCCGGCGAGCGCGTCGGGCAGACACTGCTGGTCGGTCGCGATGCCGCCTTCGGCTTCGTGATCGTACTGATAGCCCTTGCCGTAGCCGAGCCCCTTCATGAGCCGGGTCGGTGCGTTGCGCAGGTGCATCGGCACATCGAGCGTGCCGGTTTCACGCACGACGGTCTTGACCTGGTTGAACGCCATGTAGGCTGCGTTGCTCTTCGGTGCGACTGCGAGATAGATCGCCAGTTCAGCGAGGCCGAGTTCGCCTTCCGGGCCGCCGAGACGGTCGTAGGTGTCCCAGGCGTCCAACGCCATGCGCCAGGCACGCGGATCGGCCAAGCCAATATCCTCGACCGCCATGCGCGCCATGCGCCGCGCGAGGTAGAGCGGATCGCAGCCGCCATCGAGCATGCGCGTCAGCCAATAAAGCGCGGCGTCCGCGTCGGACGAACGCACCGATTTGTGCAGCGCCGAGATCTGGTCGTAGAACTGCTCGCCGCCCTTGT
>JBDTYM010000130.1:0-8236 GCA_040005635.1 Dokdonella sp.
AGGCGCTCGTTGTCGCGCTGGTGCAGGCCGATCGAGGGTTCGTCGAGCACATACATGACGCCGACGAGACCGGCGCCGATCTGCGAGGCGAGGCGGATGCGCTGCGCTTCGCCGCCGGACAGCGAGTCGGCTTGCCGATCGAGCGTGAGGTAGTCGAGGCCCACGTCGACGAGGAAGTGCAGGCGCTCGCGGATCTCCTTGACGATCTTTGCCGCGATCTCGCCGCGCCAGCCGGGCAAGGTCAGCGTCTTGAAGAAATCGAGCGCCTGATCGATCGGCAGCGCGGTCAGCACCGGCAGGTTGCGGTCGCCGACGAACACGTTGCGCGCGCTGCGGTTGAGACGCTGGCCATGGCAGTCCGGGCAGGCGCGGTTGCTGATGTACTTGGCCAGTTCCTCGCGCACGGCGGCCGACTCGGTCTCCTTGTAGCGTCGTTCGAGGTTCGGCACGATGCCTTCGAAGCGATGCTTGCGCGTGACCGCGCCGCTCGTGCCTGTCATGTAGCGGAAGCTGATCTGCGCGTCGCCGGAGCCGAACAGCACGTGTTGACGCGTCGCTTCCGGCAGCTCGTGCCATGGCGTATCGACATCGAACGCATAGTGTTTGGCCAGCGACAGGATCAGCTGGAAGTAGTACTGGTTGCGCCGGTCCCAGCCGCGCACCGCGCCGGCTGCGAGGCTCAGCTGCGAATTGACGACCACGCGCGCTGGATCGAAAAACTGCGTCACGCCGAGGCCGTCGCAGGTCGGGCAGGCGCCGACCGGCGAGTTGAACGAGAACAGGCGCGGTTCGAGCTCGGGCAGCGAGTAGTCGCAGATCGGGCAGGAGAAGCGCGACGAGAATGTCGTCTCCGCGGCCTTGGCGTCGTCGAGATCGACCACGATCGCGATGCCTTCGCCGAGGCGCAGCGAGGTCTCGAACGACTCGGCCAGGCGCTGCTTGATGTCGGCGCGCGCACGGAAGCGATCGATCACCGCTTCGATGGTGTGCTTCTGGCGTAGTGCCAGCGGGGGCACCGCGTCGAGTTCGTAGACATGGCCGTCGACGCGTGCACGTACGAAACCCTGCGCGCGCAGCTGTTCGAAAATCTGTACATGTTCACCTTTGCGCTCGCGCACGACCGGCGCCAGCAAGGCCCAGCGCTTGTCCGGATCGAGTGCGAGCGCCGCATCGACCATTTGGCTGACCGTCTGCGCCTCCAACGGAATGCCGTGGTCCGGACAGCGCGGCGTGCCCACGCGCGCGAACAGCAGGCGCAGATAGTCGTAGACCTCGGTGATGGTGCCGACCGTCGAGCGCGGATTGTGCGAAGTCGCTTTCTGCTCGATCGCAATCGCCGGCGACAGGCCTTCGATGTGGTCGACGTCGGGCTTCTCCATCACCGACAGGAATTGCCGCGCATAGGCCGACAGCGACTCGACATAGCGGCGCTGGCCTTCCGCATAAATGGTGTCGAACGCGAGCGACGACTTGCCCGAGCCGGAAAGGCCGGTGATCACGATCAGCTTGTCGCGCGGCAGATCGAGATCGATGTTCTTCAGATTGTGCGTACGTGCACCGCGGATGCGGATCGTGTCCATGGGGCTCGGGCTCAGGCAGACGGAAAGCTATAGCGCGATACCGCGTTTGCGGCAATGTGCACCATGCGGATGGAAGCTTCGGACGGTCGCATCAGTCGAGACTGGCGATCCAGCGCGTCTGTATGCCGTCATCGGTGGCCGAATTCAAGGCTGGCCGGAGGCGGCCGCCGCTCAGCTATCCGGCCCGATTTCCTTCGGCATTGCACTCAGCTCGACGCGCGCGTTGGCCAGCGCCGGATCGTAGGGCAGATGGATCTCGCCCTTGGCGTCCGTCGCGTAGCGCTGATCGCTGCCGGGCGCATGCACCACCAGCGATTGCGTGACCGTCGGTTCGAATTCGATCTGCACTCCCTTTGCCGCGGGCATGACCATGCGCGCGAGCAGGCCCTGACTGGCGATCACGCGCTGATAGGCCGGCACGCTGGCGGTGAGCTCGGCGTAGCTCAAGCTCGTCGATTTTGGCAGGCGGCCGCTGATGCCGACGCCGGCCCGCAGTTTCATCGCGGTGTTCTTGTGCAGGACGGCCTTGTGTTCGACCCATTCGGGGTTCGCCGGCAGCTCGAAGCAGTGCTTGGCATCGAGCGGGATCGGCATGCGGTGGTCGCCATCGCGGATTTCCAAGGCGAGATCGGCCGGCAGCGCATCGCTCTTGCTGGCCGGTTCGAGGCACATCAGGATGCGCAGCGCGTCCTCTGGGTCGGCGGCCTTGGCCGGTCCGAGCTGCTTGTAATAGTCCGCATAGGGCCGGTCTGTCCCCGGTTCCTCGGCGTGCGCCGATACCAGGGCGAGCAGGCTGAGGGTCAAAGCTGCGAACCGGGCGTGGCGCATGGCGATTCCGACTGCAGGGGCGCCAAACCTAGCCCATCGCGATGCGCCTAGTCTTAGTCGCCGATGAACGAGGCCGCGCCAACAGCCCATCGGTCGCGGTCCCGCCAGACCCACAATTGCGCCCGCTGGCGGGCTCCGCTAGAATCCGCGGTCCTTTTCCGGACTCCGGTCCGAAAGGGTTGGCGGTTTTCAGAATAACTACAGAGGCATAGCCATGTACGCAGTCATTGTCACCGGCGGTCGCCAGTACCGCGTGGCGCAGGGGGAGACCCTGCGCGTGGAAAAACTCGTTGCCGATGTCGGCGCCGAGGTGAAGCTGGATCAGGTCCTGATGATCGGTGAAGGCGAGGGCGTCACCCTCGGCGCGCCGCTCGTTGCCGGCGCCCTGGTCACGGCCAAGGTCGTTTCGCACGGCCGCGGCGAAAAGATCCGCATCGTCAAGTTCCGTCGCCGCAAGCATTTCCGCAAGGAGACGGGGCATCGTCAGCATTACACCGAAATCGAAATCGTCGGTATCACCGGCGCGGGCAAGAAGGAGTAAGTCATGGCACATAAGAAGGCAGGCGGCTCCACCCGCAACGGTCGCGATTCCAACCCGAAGTACCTTGGCGTCAAGGTGTTCGGCGGCCAGGCAGTGAATGCCGGCAATATCATCATCCGCCAGCGCGGCACGCGCTTCCATCCAGGTACGGGCGTCGGCCTTGGCCGCGACCACACGATCTTCGCGATCGTGAACGGCAAGGTGGAATTCAAGGCGAAGGGCCCGCAGGCGCGTAAGACGGTCAGCGTGATTCCGGCCTGAAGCCGGCGCGCCTACGCGTCTGAAAAGCCCCGCTTCGCGCGGGGCTTTTCATTTGCGGGCCGCGCGTCCCACGCAAGACATGCAAAGTCTGCCAGCCGGCACACGTCGCGCCGCGTTCGTCCATCATCTTCACACCGTTATGATGGTCGCGCCTCGCGCCTCGCGCGTAGCCTCAGCCCTCAGTTCTCGGCCCCCGCTCTCATGAAATTCGTCGACGAAGCCATCATCGAAGTCCACGCCGGCAACGGCGGCAACGGCTGCGTCAGCTTCCGGCGCGAGAAATTCATTCCGTTCGGCGGCCCCGACGGCGGCGACGGCGGTGATGGCGGCAGCGTGTGGATCGTCGCGGATGAAGGCCTCAACACCCTCGTCGATTTCCGCCATCAGCGTGTCTACCGCGCGCAGCGTGGCGAAAACGGCATGGGTCGGCAGATGGCCGGTCGCGGCGGCGAGGACGCGATGATCCGCGTGCCGGTGGGTACGGTCATCATCAATGTCGCCACCGACGAGACGATCGGCGATCTCGACGGTCACGGGCGAAGCATTCTCGTCGCTCAGGGCGGTCGTGGCGGGCAGGGCAATATCCATTTCAAGAGCTCGGTCAACCGTGCGCCACGCCGTGCAATGCCTGGCAGCGCCGGCGAGGAGCGCGAGCTCAAGCTCGAGCTCAAGGTGCTTGCCGATGTCGGTCTGCTCGGTTTTCCGAACGCTGGCAAGTCGACCCTGATCCGCGCGGTCTCGGCAGCGACGCCGAAGGTCGCCGACTATCCGTTCACTACCCTGCAGCCGCATCTCGGTGTGGTTCGTATCGAGACCGACCGCAGTTTCGTGATCGCCGACATCCCCGGTCTGATCGAAGGCGCCGCCGACGGCGCCGGGCTCGGTATCCAGTTCCTCAAGCATCTGGCGCGCACGCGCGTGCTGCTGCATGTCGTCGACATCGCGCCGCTCGACGGCGTCACCGATCCCGTGGCCGAGATCCGCGCGATCGAGAAGGAACTGAAGGAATTCGACAAGGACTTGATGAAGAAGCCGCGCTGGCTGGTCTTCAACAAGATCGATCTGCTTGCAGCCGAGGAGCGCGACAAGACCGCCAAGGCGATCGTGCGCAAGCTGAAATGGAAGCAGCCGTGGTATCTCGTTTCGGCAATAGCGCGCGAAGGGACATGGCCGCTGTGCCTCGATATCCAGCGCTTCTTCGATGAGCAGAAGCTTGCGGCCGCAGAGGCCGAGCGCGCGGGCGCATGAACTTCATGCGGCTGCCCATCGGCAACGTGCAGACAACAAAAAAGCCGGCGCGAGCCGGCTTTTTCAGGACTACGGCGAAACTACGCTCAGGCGAGTTCGCGGATGTGCGCAGTCAGGCGGCTCTTGTGACGCGAAGCCTTGTTCTTGTGGATCAGGCCGCGTGCGGCATAGCGATCCATCACCGGTTCGGCAATCTTGAACGCGGCTTCGGCGCGAGCCTTGTCCTTCGCTTCGATCGCCTTGACGACGTTCTTGATCGCGGTGCGAACCATCGAACGCGCGCTGGCGTTGCGCTGGCGGTGCTGCTCGGACTGGCGCGCACGCTTCTTCGCGGATTTGATGTTGGCCAAAGGAAAGCTCCAGTAAACGGGATTGTAAAAAGACCGGCGATTATGCAGGCCGTTAAAGCATCAGTCAAACGCCAAAATACCCTCTCCCCCACCGGCTGTACCGTTGGGGCAGAAGGCTGGGGTGATGGGGCGGGGGTTGCGAAGAACAGTCGAACTGGGGGACTGCTGGCGCTATGGGTCGAGCGCACATGCGGAGCAGCGCGCGCAAAAGGCCGGTGTTCCAGCAACCTCGTGGCCTCAAACGCTCACGCAATCCTCTGCCGCAAGGGGAGCTTGGGGAACGGATCTGAGGATCTCGCGTTTCGGCAACACGAGTCGGTCGGGAAAATCCTGCTCGACCTCTCTTTCCCCTTTCCTCATTCCCCTTGCCCTCCCCGATGACGCGCCCGAGCCTGCTCCGCTCGATGTTGAGCTTCAGCGGCGGCACATTCGTGTCGCGCATCCTCGGGCTGGTGCGCGAAACCGTTATCGCCTCGGTGTTCGGCGCAAATGCAGCGACGGATGCGTTCTGGGTCGCCTTCCGGATTCCGAACTTCCTGCGCCGGCTGTTTGCCGAGGGCTCGTTCTCGGTGGCATTCGTGCCGGTGTTCACCGAGGTCAAGGAGACGCGTCCGCATGCGGATCTGAAAGAACTCGTTGCGCGCACGGCCGGAACGCTCGGCGGCGTGCTGCTGCTGGTTACAGCACTTGGCGTACTGGGGGCGGCCTGGGTCGCGCGCGGCTTTGCGCCGGGTTCGATCGACGAGCCGGGCAAGCTCGCATTGACCACCGATCTGCTGCGCGTGACATTTCCGTTCCTGTTCTTCGTCTCGCTGACGGCGCTTGCCGGCGGCGTCTTGAACAGTTTCCACAAGTTCGCATTGCCGGCGTTGACGCCGGTGCTTTTCAATCTCTGCATGATCGCCGCCGCGCTCTGGTTCGCGCCCTATTTCCAGGTGCCGATCATGGCACTCGGCTGGGCGATCTTCGTCGCCGGCATCCTGCAGTTGCTGATTCAGTTGCCGTCGCTGCGCAAGCTCGATCTGCTCGCGCTGCCGCGCTGGGGCTGGCGGCATCCGGATGTGCGCCGGATCCTGACCCTGATGGTGCCGACCTTGTTCGGCTCCTCGGTCGCGCAGATCAATCTGCTGCTCGACACCCTGATCGCCTCATTCCTGATCACCGGCTCGCAGACCTGGCTGACGCAGACCGATCGCCTGCTCGAATTTCCGCTCGGCCTGTTCGGCGTCGCGCTCGGCACCGTGATCCTGCCGTCGCTGTCGCGCCATCACGTCGCCACCGATCGCGAAGGATTCGCCAAGGCGCTCGACTGGGGCCTGCGTACCGCCTTGCTGATTTCATTGCCGGCAATGCTTGCGTTGGTGCTGCTCGCCAAGCCCATTCTGGCGACCTTGCTGCAACACGGTCACTTCACCACGCATGATGTCGACATGGCTGCGCTGTCGCTGTCCGCGCTGTCGTTCGGCCTGCCGGCGTTCGCGCTGGTCAAAGTGGTCGCACCGGCGTTTTATGCACGACAGGACACCAGGACGCCGGTGCGCGCAGGCATCGTCGCAATGATCGCCAACATGGCGATGAATCTGTGTTTCGTCGGCCTGTTGCTGGCGCTGTGGCGCCAGCCTGGCGATCTCGACCAGGGCGTGATCGCCGCCCTGGCGAAGGTGCCAGGTTTGCACATGGGTCTGGCGCTGGCGAGTGCGTTGGCGAGTTATCTCAATCTGGCCCAGCTCTGGCTCGCGTTGAAGCGCGACGGGATTTACCTCAGTCAACCCGGCTGGACGAAACATCTGCTGCGACTCGGCGCCGCGTGCGCGGCGATGGTTGCCGTGATCGGGATCGGCCTGTGGCATTGGCCGGAGTGGAGCGAATGGGCATGGCAGACGCGCGTGTGGCGGCTCAGCATCGTCATCGGCCTCGCCAGTGGTGCGTTCGTCGCCGTCTTGTTCGCTGCCGGCTTCCGCCTGCGCGACTTGCGCGGAGAGTAGTCGCATGGACGGCTATACTCAGCCGATGAGCCTGCTTTTCAGGGATGTCGCGGGGCCGAACCTGGCCCCCGGCGGCAGCGTGCTGTGCGTGGGGGCGTTCGATGGCGTGCACCTCGGCCATCGCGCCCTGCTCGCGCGCGTGCGCGAGCGTGCTGCCGCGCGTGGTCTGCCTGCGCTCGCCGTCAGTTTCGAGCCGATTCCGCGCGAGTTCTTCGCGCGCGGCGCGCCAGTGCCGCGACTGGCGAGTGCGCGCGAGAAGATTGAATACCTTTTCGCGGGCGGCATATCGACTTTGCTGTCGCTGCGCTTCAATGCGGCGCTCGCAGCGATGTCGGCCGAGGCGTTCATCGATCAGGTGCTGCTGCAGCGCTGCGCCGCTCGCGAAATCTGGATCGGTGCGGATTTCCGCTTCGGCCACGCGCGGCGTGGCGATGTCGCCCTGCTGCGCGAACACGGCGCGCGCCTCGGCTTCGATGTCGAAGTGATGGACGATGTCTGCGTCGACGGCGAGCGCGCCAGCAGCAGTACGGTGCGTGCGCATCTGGCGGCCGGCGAATTCGACGCGACGGCGCGCCTGCTCGGGCGACGTTTCGCGATTGGCGGACATGTCGTGCGCGGCCAGCAGCTCGGCCGTCAGCTCGGCTATCCGACTGCGAACATCCGTCTCGGTCGGCGCACGTCGCCGGTCGGCGGCATCTTCGCGGTGCGCGTGCACGGAATCGCTGCGACGGCGCTGCCGGGCGTCGCCAGCCTCGGCGTGCGGCCGACCGTCAATGGCGTCGAACCCTTGCTGGAAGCGCACGTGTTCGATTTCGACGGCGACCTGTACGGCCGGCGTATCGACGTCGAGTTCGTGCACAAGCTGCGTGACGAGGAAAGGTTCCACGATCTCGATGCGATGGTGCGGCAGATCGATCGCGATGCGATCGAGGCGAGAACCGTGCTGAGCGCACCCATGCGTCGTCCCGGCGAAAGCCGGGACCCAGTGTCTCTCTCGTCCGATGCAGGCGCCGGATCGCGGCTTTCGCCGGGACGACGCGCCGGTTGATTTTTTCGATTCCCCATTCCGTTCGAATCCACTCATGGCCACAGACTACAAAGACACGATCAATCTGCCGAAGACCGACTTCGCGATGAAGGCGGACCTCGGCAAGCGCGAGCCCGGCATGCTGGCCGAATGGGAAAAGGCGGATCGCTATGGCGAGATCCAGCGCAGGACCGCGCTGCGCGAACACGCGTTCATCCTGCATGACGGCCCGCCGTACGCGAACGGGATGATCCATCTCGGTCACGCGGTCAACAAGATCCTGAAGGATGTCGTCGTGAAGTCGGCCTTGCTGGCCGGTTTCCGTTCGCCATATGTGCCGGGCTGGGACTGTCACGGGTTGCCGATCGAGGTCGCGGTCGAGAAGAAGATCGGCAAGGTCGGCCAGAAGGTCGATG
>JBDTYM010000131.1:0-8207 GCA_040005635.1 Dokdonella sp.
TCAGGTATTGCTGGTTCAGCCACGACAGTTTCTCGAGGTCGAAGCGCGCCGCCGATGTGCAGGTAGCCGGTGGGACTCGGGGCGAAACGGGTACGAACGGTCATCGCGTTAGACTGGAAAGCTGGAAAGGCGCGCAAGACTAACAGAGCACGCCTGTCGCAACCCTTGCATCGGAATACGCATGAATCACCCCCCCCGCCTGCGCTGCACACTGCCGCTGCTTCTCGCCATGCTGCTCGTCGCCTGCGGCAGCGCGCCGCCGCAGGCGAAGGTCAGCGTCGCCGAGGGCACGCGCACGACGCTGGCCCTGCTCGAATCGACCGATCTGCATTCGAACATCCGCAGCTTCGACTACTACCAGGACAAGGACGATCCGGCACTGGGCTTCGAGCGCATGGCGACCCTGGTCAAGCAGGCGCGCGCCGAATTCGAGAACAGCCTGTTGTTCGACGCTGGCGACACGATCCAGGGGACTGCGCTGGCCGACTACCAGGCGCTGGTCAAGCCGGTCGCCTGCGACGAGGAACTTGCGATCTATCGCGCGATGGACGCGCTCGGCTATGACGGCGGCACCATCGGCAACCACGAGTTCAACTACGGCCTGCCCTTCCTGGCCCAGGTCACCGGCCATCCGATGAATGTCGACGGCGTGCCCGCTCGGCGTTGCCAGGGCCCGCACTATCCGCAGGTGTTGTCGAACGTGTTCAGCAAGCGCGACGACCAGCCGATCTTCACGCCCTATGCCGTACTCGATCGCACGCTCAAGCTGCGCGACGCCGATGGCCATGTGACGGCGGCGCCGATCCGTATCGGCATCATCGGCTTCACGCCGCCGACCATCATGCTGTGGGACCAGCGCAATCTCGAAGGCAAGGTCTATACGAAGGGCCTGGTCGATGCGGCGCGCGAGTACCTGCCGAAGCTGCGCGCGCAGCATGTCGATATCGTCATCGCGATCTCGCACGGCGGCCTCGACGGCTCGCCGTACACGCCGATGATGGAGAACGCGAACTTGTATCTGGCGCAGGAACCCGGCATCGATGCACTGCTGCTCGGGCACTCGCACGCCTCGTTTCCAGAGATTCGCAGCCCGGCGACGAAAAACCGGTTCGGCAACCTTGCCGGGGTCGACAGCGAGCGCGGCTTCGTGCACGGCAAGCCGGCCGTGATGGGCAATTTCTGGGGCAAGAGCCTCGGCGTGATCGAACTCGGCCTGGTCCGCCGCGAAGGCCGCTGGCAGATCGATCCGGCAGCGACGCACTCCGAAGTACGCGACATCAAGCAAGCCGACGGCAGCTTCGTCGAGGCTGACGCCGCCATCGCGGCGCTCGTGAAGCCGATCCACGAGGCGACGCGCGAGTACGTCGCGACGCCAATTGGCGACAGCGATTTCGCAATGACGACCTATTTTGCGGATGTCGGCGACGTCACCGCGCTGCAGCCGGTCAACGCCGCACAGGTCGAATACACGCGGCGCTACATCGAAAAGAACCTGCCGCAGTACAAGGATGTCCCCTTGCTGTCGGCGGCAGCGCCGTTCAAGGGCGGCTTCGGCGGTCCGAACGACTACACCGACATTGCAGCCGGCCCCCTCGCGATCCGCAATGCGGCCGACCTCTATCTGTATCCGAACACGCTGACCGCAGTGAAGATCGACGGCGCGACCCTGAAAGCCTGGCTCGAACGCGCAGCCGGCCGTTTCAACCGCATCGATCCGGCGAAGACCGAGGCGCAGGAACTGATCAACAAGAAGTTCTCCGGCTACAACTTCGACGTGATCCAGCCGGAGCTGACCTATGCGATCGACGTGACGCAAGCGGAAGGCTCGCGCATCCGCGACCTACGTTATCGCGGCCAGGCAGTCGACCCGGCGCAGGGCTTCATCGTCGTCACCAACAACTACCGCGCCAGCGGCGGCGGCAATTTCCCCGGTCTCGACGGCAGCAATATCGTGCTGTCCGCACCGGATGCGAACCGCGATGCCCTGATCGACTGGGTGCGCCAGCGCAAGCACCTGACGCGAGGGCAGGATGGCGCCGATCACAGCTGGCGTTTTGCGCCGGTGAAAACCGCCGGATCGATCGTATTCACCTCGGCGACCGGCAAGCTGCAGTTCGCGGCAGCGTCGGGCCTGCACGACATCCACCTGCTCAGGGACAACGGCGACGGCACTACGACGTACACAATCGATCTGGCGCCACGCAGCCCGCCCTGATCTAGTCTGCGCCGGCAGCAGCGGATCGCGCTATGCGCCAGTGCAGCATGCGTCGCCGGCGGCCGCTGCGTTAGAGTTCGGTCCGCGCGAGTCCGCGTCTTCGCACCGAATCCTGCTGTCCCAATGGAGTGTCGCCATGTCGCGTCTGCCGTACGTGTTGTCGATCGGCCTGCTTCTCAGTGCATGCACGCCGGAGGCGCCGCCCCCACCCGCTGCTGCTGCCCCGGCACCGGCAACGACGCCTGCACAGGCGGCTGCACCGAGCGCCGACGAACAATTCGGCGAACTCTCCAAGCGCTGGCTCGATGGCTACATGAAGGCCAGCCCGGTCAGTGCGACGCAAACGGGCGATCATCGCTTCGACGCCGAGCTCGACGACCTCAGCGCCGCCGGGCGCAAGAGCAGCCTCGATTTCTCGAACGCCATCCTCGGCGAGCTCGAGAAGATCGATCACGCGAAGCTGTCGCGTGCCAACCAGGTCGACTTCAGCATCCTGCGCAATCAACTGCGGTCCGACATCTGGACCAGCGAGACGCTGCAGAACTGGGCATGGGACCCGCTGCTCTACAGCCAGATCGCCGGCGGCTCGCTGTACACCTTGATGGCGCGCGAATTCGCACCGTTGCCGGATCGGCTGCGGGCGGCAACTGCGCGCATGCAAAAGCTGCCGATGCTGTTCGCGCAGATGCGCGGCAACCTCGACCTGGCGCGCGTGCCAAAGATTCATGCCGAAACCGTCGCCAAGCAGAACAAGGGTGTGCTCAGCATCGTCGACGAGCAGATTTTGCCGCACGCAAAGGAGCTGCCGGATGCCGACCGCCAGAAGCTTGAAGCGGCTATCGCCGATTTGCGCAAGGCGGTCGATGAAAACCAGCGCTGGATCGATACGCAATTGGTGCCGAATGCGAAAGGCGACTTCCGTATCGGCGCCACCCTGTATGACGCCAAGCTTGCGTTCGCACTGAATTCACCGCTCAGCCGGCAGGACATTCGCCAGCGTGCACAAGCGCAGCTCGCCAGTACGCGCGCCGAGATGTACCAGATCGCGCGCAAGGTGCTCGCCGGCAAGCCAAAGGCGCCGCCGCTGCCGGAAAATCCGAGCGAGACGCAGCAGCAGGCGGCGATCCAGGCCGCGCTCGAACTGGCCTATGCCGAGCACCCTGCCCGTGACAAGGTTGTTGCCACTGCGGAAGATGCGCTGAAGAAGGCGACCGACTTCGTGCGCGGCAAGAGCTTCGTCGGCATGCCGGATGCACCGGTGAAAATCATTCCGATGCCGGTGTTCCAGCGCGGCGTCGCTCTCGCGTATTGCGATTCACCCGGACCGCTCGACAAGGGGCTCGACACGTTTTACGCGGTGTCGCCGATTCCGGACGACTGGACCAGCAAGCAGGTCGATTCCTTCCTGCGCGAATACAATACGCGCTCGATCGCCGAGCTGACCGTGCATGAGGCGATGCCCGGCCACTACCTGCAGTTGTGGCACTCGAACAAGTACCCGTCGGTGCTGCGCGCGGTGTTGTCGTCCGGCTCGTTCGTCGAAGGCTGGGCTGTCTACGGCGAAAAGCTGATGGTCGACGAAGGCTTTCTCGACAACGACCCGCTCTATCGCCTCGTCCATCTGAAATGGGATTTGCGCGTGATCGCGAATGCGATCCTCGATCAAGCCATGCACGTCGACGGCATGACGCGCGAGCAGGCCATGCAGCTGATGACCGTGCAGACGTTCCAGGAAGAACGCGAAGCCGCCGGCAAGTGGGTGCGCGCGCAGCTGACCTCGGCCCAGCTGCCGACCTATTTCGTCGGCTGGCAGGAACATCTCGATCTGCGGCGCGAGGCAGAAAAGCGCGCTGCCGACAAATTCGACCTGAAGCGCTATCACGACACCGTACTGTCATTCGGCTCGCCACCGGTGCGCTATGTGCGCGAACTGATGTTCGACGAGGCGATCGACTGAAGAGGACTCCCTCTCCCCCGACGCAGTCGGGGGAGAGGGTTGGGGTGAGGGGGCGGGGGTTCGGAAGAACGTGGCACTGGAAGATATTGCCTGCGTCTGCCTCTGAGACCGCGTTGCCGCACCCGGCACTTCTACCTACTCGTGCGACCTCGCCCCCTCACCCTGCCGTCTCCCCCAGCGCAAGCGATGAGGGAGAGGATTCAAACGTCACTTCACATGGATCGTGATCTTCTTCGACACTACCGGCGGATCGAACGACATGTGCTTGGCGTCGCCGAGTTCCAGTTGCAGCGTATGCGTGCCGGGTTCGAGGTGGATGGTGTCCTCGGTCTGGCCCTTGCCGTAGTGCTTGTGCGTGGCGTCGTTCGGAATCGGTGCGTCGAGCGGCGGCAGTTCCTTGCCGTCGATCAGCAGATGATGATGACCCGTGTTCGGCGTGGGATCACCGGCTGGTTTGATCTCGACGCCCTTGGCGCCGAATTTCACGCTCACGTCCTGACCGACCTTGGCACCGTTCTTCGGTGATTCGATGAACACTTTCGCGCCATGCGGCGCCTTTTCGCGCGCCGGCGCGGCGGCTTTCATGGCCATCGGGGCAGCTGCCTTCATGGCTTCCTGGGCGACTGCAAGTCCGCTGGCGAGCATCAGGGCAGTGGCGAGAATCGAGACAGCGCGCATGATCGTGACTCCGGATCGAATGGGTTCGCATCATAGCGCCGCTCGTACTGACCGGATTGTTAATGGACGCGCGGCCCCCATCTGGCTGAAGCTTGAATGTCACGACCATGAGCGAAACTCCCCGCGCCAGCCTGATTTCCGCCTTCCGACGCCTGTGGCCACAGGTGTGGCATTACCGTGTGCGCGTCGGCGTCGCGCTCGTGTTCCTGGTCGCCGCCAAGCTCGCCAACATCGGCGTGCCGCTGCTGATGAAGAGCCTGATCGACAAGCTCGACCTGACGCCGAAGCCCTTGCTGATTCCGCTGCTGTTGCTGGTCGCCTACGGCGCATTGCGGTTGTCGACTTCGCTGTTCCAGGAACTGCGCTCGATCGTCTTCGCGCGCGTGCTCGCACGCACCTCGCGCCAGATCACCCTGCGAGTGTTCGAGCATCTGCATGCGCTGTCTCTGCGCTTCCATCTCGACCGCCGCACCGGCGGCGTCGCGCGTGATGTCGAACGCGGCATGTCGGCCACCTCCGACCTGCTCGACTGGACCGTCTACACGATTCTGCCGACCTTGTTCGAAGTGGCGCTGGTCTGCGGCATCCTGATGGCGCGCTTCGACTGGACCTTCGCCGCGATCACATTGGCGACCCTGGTCACCTATATCGCTTTCACGTTCTCGATCACCGATTGGCGTCTGCGCTACTACCGCGCTGCGAACGCCGCCGACACCGAAGCGAACGAACGCGCGGTCGATTCATTGCTGAACTACGAGACGGTCAAGTATTTCGGCAACGAGCGCCACGAGTTCGGCCGCTACGACATGAGCCTGGTCAAGCTCGAAGAATCGACCGTCAAGAGCCTGAAGACGCTGGCCGTGCTCAACATCGGCCAGGCCGGCATCGTCACCGCCGGCCTGACCCTGCTGCTCTGGCGCGCCGCCTCCGGCGTCGTCGCCGGCACGATGACGCTCGGCGACTTCGTGCTGGTCAACGCGTTCCTGATCCAGCTGTCGATTCCACTCAATTACCTCGGCATGGTCTATCGCGAGGTGAAGCAGGCGCTGACCAACATCGAGCGCATGTTCGTCCTGCTCGACGAACCGATGGAAATCGAGGACGCGCCGGGCGCCAAGCCACTCGAGGTGAGCGGTGGCGAAGTGCGTTTCGAGCACGTCGATTTCCACTACGACGCGGCCCGTCCGATCCTGCGTGGCGTCGACTTCCGCATCGAGGCCGGCAAGACCGTCGCCGTCGTCGGCACCACCGGCGCGGGCAAGTCGACCTTGGCGCGCCTGCTGTTCCGCTTCTACGACGTCAGCGGCGGCCGCATCACGATCGACGGCCAGGACATCCGCGGCGTGAGCCAGGCGAGCCTGCGCGCGGCGATCGGCATCGTTCCGCAGGACACCGTGCTGTTCAACGATACGATCTACTACAACATCGCTTATGGCCGCCCTGATGCGACGCGCGAAGACGTCATCGCGGCAGCGCAGGCGGCGCATATCCATGCCTTCATCGAATCCTTGCCGGACGGCTACGAGACCAGCGTCGGCGAGCGCGGCCTGAAACTCTCCGGCGGCGAGAAGCAGCGCGTCGCGATCGCGCGAACCCTGCTGAAGAATCCGGCGATCCTGGTCTTCGACGAAGCCACCTCGGCGCTCGACACGCGCACCGAGAAGATCATCCAGGGCGAACTGGCCGACGTTGCGCAGGGACGCACCACTCTCGTCATCGCGCATCGGCTGTCGACGATCGTCGATGCCGACCAGATCATCGTGCTCGAGCACGGTCGCATCGTCGAACGCGGCACCCACGAAGAACTGATCGCCGAGCACGGACGCTACGCGCAATTGTGGAATATGCAGCAACGCGAGCGTGCTGCGTCCGTGCCCGCCGCAGAGATCGTCCAGGCCTGACCCTCGGCGTCGGCCGAACTTGTGCGAACGTGTCTTCGGCAAGCACGCGTTCGCGTCCACAACGCCGCGTTTTGCACGTTTCCCACGAATCGCGGCATGGTCCTTGCTAAAGCTGAATCGCTCGCAAGGGGAACCGCCGTGACCAATGCTCAAACCTGTACCGTCTGCGTCGTGGGTGCCAACGCCGAAGTCAGTTCGCGCGTCGCTGCCCTGCTCGAAAACCAGCGCGATCGCTTCGACGCGCGCTGGCAGATCGCCGATCACGCCAGCGCCGATTTGCTGCTGGTCGACGCCGAGTCCGTCTATGGCCATATGGACTGGCTGCGCGCGAAAGCGAGCGGTCGCCTGGTTGCCGCTTGCAGCGCGTCGCCGCAAGCGCACGCAGGCGATCTGTGCCTGCCTAAGCCAATCCTCGCCGGCAATCTCGTCAGCCTGCTGAATCAGGTCGGCGCTAAGCTCGGTACGATTGCGACCGAAAAGGTCGCGATCGTACCCGCGCTGATCACGCCTGCGGCCGCCACCGAACTCGCAGCCTTTGAACTGATGCCGATCGAGTCGGATCCGATCAGCCCCGCGGCCATCGAACCCCTCTCGCTCGAAGCTCGCCTGTCGCTGTCGAAGCCGACGGCCCTGGAGAATGTCGCGCCGCCGCTTCCGACCAGGCCGGTCAGTCTGATCGAGCTACTGGAGGAGACTTCGCCAGTCAATCGCTTGCGTCTCGTCGCCGACGGCCTGCCGACGCTGCTGCTCGACCCCGCGCAGCGCAGTTGGCGTGCAGAAGGCAGCCTCAAATCGATGGCGGGTTGGTGCAATCGCGCCATCGCACCCGAAGAGATCCAGCGCCCCAATGCCGCCGAGTTTGCGGCGCAGTCGGCGGTGTTGCCCGCACACCCGTATGCCCGCCTACGCTGGCTGGCGCATCTGCTGCGCGGCGACGGCCAGCTCGATGGCGGCCTCGACACGAGTGCACGCTTCAAATTGTCGCGCTGGCCACAAAGCGAGCGCGAGTTTCCGAAGCACTTTCGCATCGCCACGGTGATGCTGAAGCAGATGGCGTCGCTCGACGACATCGCCGCGCAGAGCGGCGTCGCGCGCGCCGACGTGGCCAACTTCGTCAACGCCTACCATGCGATCGGCTACGTTGAAGCGGAAGTGCCTGCTGCGGCTCAGGACGATGCACGTCGCGGCTTGTTCGCGCGCATGCGCCGAAGTTCTGCGAATTAGGTTGACGCGAGCGCGAGCGATCACTATTCTCTCGCGCCTTCCCGGGGCCATAGCTCAGCTGGGAGAGCGCTACAATGGCATTGTAGAGGTCGGCGGTTCGATCCCGCCTGGCTCCACCAGATTTACCGTAAGGTTTTAACCAGGTTTCTCTACGCGTCCCCATCGTCTAGAGGCCCAGGACACCGCCCTTTCACGGCAGTAACAGGGGTTCGAATCCCCTTGGGGACGCCAT
>JBDTYM010000132.1:0-8173 GCA_040005635.1 Dokdonella sp.
GCATGTTGCCGGTCGAGGCGCCCATGAACACCTTGATGCCGGGCGCCGCCTTCGGGTCGAGCGCGCGGATGTCGGCGAGGTTGTCGTTGGTCGCACCCAGGTAGAACGCGTAGTTGGCGCGCGAGACCTCGGCCGCGCGGGCGTATTTCGCCTCCAACGCGTCGCGGTTGGTCGCCGGCGGCCTGGTGTTCGGCATCTCCATGAAGCTGGTGATGCCGCCGGCCACGCAGGCGCGCGATTCGTGTTCGATGTCGGCCTTGTGGGTCAGGCCAGGTTCGCGGAAATGCACCTGGTCGTCGATCATGCCGGGCAGCAGCCAGCGTCCCTTGGCGTCCAGCACGCGCTCGTTCGGCTGCGCGGCGAGACTGGCGTCGATACGCTCGATGCGGCCGTGCTTGACGCGCAGGTCGGCGTGGAAACGGCGGCCTTCATTGACGAGTTCGGCGTTGGTGATCAACCAGTCAGTCATCGGGGGGTCCAGGGTGGGAGGCGGGCGCACAGCGCGGCCGCAGGTGGAATTGGAAGGGCACCGGATCATGGCCGCCGCGGCAGAGCGGCTGGCAACGAACGATGCGGAAAAAGCCGAGCCAGCCGCCGCGCAAACCGCCGAAACGCGCGATCGCGACGCGCGTATAGTCCGAGCAACTCGGATGGAAACGGCAGCGCGAACCGAGCAGGGGACTCAGCCAGCGCTTGTAACATCGAATCAGCAGAATGATCGGCTGTGGCATCGTGCGGGCCGCGGCGGTGCGCTTAATTGCGCGTCGCGACAAGGTTTTCGGCGGTTGCCGGGGGTAGGGACTTAGGCTATAACACGCGACCGCCGAGTCACAAGATGGGCTTAGGAATGGCGAATAGCAAAGTAAAACCGGTCAGCCGGGCGAAAGCCGCGAAAGCGCCGGTGCGGGGCAAGACCGTGGCGCACGCGACCGCGCATGCCGCGCGCAAACTGCCGCCGAAGAAGAAACCGGTGGTGAGCGTGGCGAAGAAGGCGGCCAAGCCTGTCGTCAAGAAGGCGGCTGCGAAACCGGCCGCGAAAGTCGCCGCCAAGCCGATCGCCAGCAAGCCCATCGCGAAAAAGGCGGTTCCCGTGAAACCCGCGAAAGCGCCCGTCAAGCCGGCCGCCAAGCCGGTTCAGGTGGCGCCCAAGCCGGCGCCGGCCAGGCCGGTCGCCCAGCCGAAGGGAGCCACCGCGCTCCCGCCGGCGCCGAAACCTTCTACCAGCAGCTCCACCGAACAAGCCAGGAATTTCGTGACTACCAGCAAGCCAGAAACGAACACAGCACCGAAAGGCGCGAAAGCGCGTGCGACGCCGCCGCCACCGGACAGTGGCGTGACCATGCAGGACGGCCGCTATGCGCTACCGACCACGGTCAACATCGAGCTGCCGAACGCATACAAGCCGAGCTCGAAAGAGGAATACATGAGTCCGCGCCAGTTGCAGTACTTCCGCAACAAGCTGTCGAAATGGCGCGACGAGCTCGTCGAGGAAAGCCGCCAGACCATCGAGAGCCTGCGCGACGAAGTGCGCGACGTCGGCGACGAGGCCGAACGCGCGACGCGTGAAACCGAGAATTCGCTCGAATTGCGCACGCGTGACCGCTACCGCAAGCTGATCGCGAAGATCGACAAGGCACTCAAGCGCATCGAAGAAGGTCGCTACGGCTTCTGCGAGGAGACCGATGAGGAAATCGGCATCGATCGTCTCGAAGCACGTCCGATCGCGACGCTCAGTCTCGATGCGCAGGAGCGCTGGGAGCATCGCCAGAAGCAGATGGGCGATTGAATTGACCTACGGGAATCGAGAATCGGGAAGAGGGAATCGAGTAGGCGGCATCCGGCAATCGGAATGCCGTGTACGGCTGGAAAGCCGCTCGCTCCGCCGATTGCCGATTCCTTATTCCCCATTCCCATGAACGCAAAGCGCTACTTCGGTACCGATGGCATCCGCGGCCGCGTCGGCGAGTGGCCGATTACGGCCGAGTTCATGCTCAAGCTCGGCCGCGCGGTCGGCAGCGTGCTCACCGGCACCAGCGGCAAGCCGGTCGTGGTGATCGGCAAGGATACCCGCGTGTCCGGCTACATGTTCGAGTCGGCGCTGGAAGCGGGCCTGGTCGCAGCGGGCGCCGACGTGCGTTTGCTCGGACCGATGCCGACGCCCGCAGTGGCCTACCTGACGCGTTCCCTGCGCGCGAGTGCCGGCATCGTCATCAGCGCCTCGCACAATCCGCACCAGGACAACGGCGTGAAGTTCTTCTCGGCCTTCGGCGAGAAGCTGGATGATGCGGTCGAACATGCGATCGAGGCCGAACTCGAAGCGCCGTTCACGACGGTCGACTCCGAAGCAATCGGCAAGGTCGTGCGCATCGAGGACGCCGCCGCGCGCTACGCGGAATTCTGCAAATCGACCGTACCTGCGACGCTGACCCTGCGCGGTCTGAAAGTGGTGCTCGATTGCGCGCATGGCGCGACGTATCAGATCGCCCCGACGGTGTTCGCCGAACTCGGCGCCAACGTGATCGCGATCGGCAACCGCCCGGATGGACTCAACATCAACCGCGAATGCGGCTCGACCCACACGCAGGCGCTGTCGCGCGCGGTGCTGGATGCAGGCGCCGATCTCGGCATCGCGTTCGACGGCGACGGCGACCGCGTGCAGATGGTCGATCGCAGCGGTGCCCTGGTCGATGGCGACGAGCTCCTGTACGTGCTCGCCAGCGACTGGCAGCGCAACGGCCGTCTGCACGGGCCGTTGGTCGGGACGCTGATGAGCAACTACGGCCTCGAGCGCGCGATGCGCGAGACGCAGGTGGCGTTCGTGCGCGCCAACGTGGGCGACCGCTATGTGCTACAGCAGCTCAAGCAACATGGCGGCGTGCTCGGCGGCGAGACTTCGGGACATATCCTCACGCTCGACCGTACCACCAGCGGCGACGCGATCGTCGCCGCGCTGCAGGTGCTCGAGGTGCTGGTGAGAAACGGTGTGCGCCTCGACGAAGCGGTCGCGGGCATGCGCAAGGTCGCGCAGACGACGGTGAACATCCGCGTCGCCGGTGGTGCCGCGCTGGTCGCCGATGCCGGCGTGCAGCGCGTGTTCGAGCGCGTGCGTGCCGAGCTCGAAGGGCAGGGGCGTGTCGTGCTGCGACCGTCCGGTACCGAGCCGCTGGTGCGCGTGACGGTCGAGGCGGGTGACCACGCATTGGTGGTCCGACTCGCCGAAGAACTTGCCAGCGCCGTGAAATCAGCGGCCGCCCAGAACGCGGCTTGATTCGTGGTCGCGCGTATTCCGACGCTCGACATCCGTCGCTACGACAGCGATCGCGAAGCGTTCGTTGCCGAGCTTGGCGCCGCCTATCGCGAATGGGGATTTGCCGGCATCCGCGGCCACGGCATCGCGCAGGAGCTGATCGACGACGCCTACGCGGTGTTCCAGCGTTTCTTCGCGCTGCCCGACGAGGTCAAGCGCAGGTATCACGTCGCGGGCAGCGGCGGCGCGCGCGGTTATACCCCGTTCGGCGTCGAGACCGCGAAGGACTCGACATACCCGGACCTGAAAGAGTTCTGGCATATCGGCCGCGAGATCCCGCGCGACTCGGTCTACGCGCAGGTGATGGCGCCGAATCTGTGGCCGTCCGAAGTGCCGGGTTTCCGCGAATACGGCTACGGATTGTTCGAGGCGCTCGATGCGCTCGGCTCGCGCGTATTGCGTGGGCTCGCGCTGCATATCGATCTGGCGGAAGCCTGGTTCGCCGACAAGACCAACATCGGCAATTCGATCCTGCGTCCGATCCACTATCCGCCGATCACCGCGCCCGTGGATTCGATCGGGAGCTTGCCGAACGTGCGCGCCGCTGCGCATGAGGACATCAACCTGATCACCCTGCTGGTCGGTGCCAGCGCGCAGGGGCTGGAAGTGCGTTCGCACGCCGGCGAGTGGGTGCCGTTCACGGCCGAGGCCGATACCATCGTCGTCAATATCGGCGACATGCTGCAACGACTGAGCAACCACGTGTATCCGTCGACGACGCATCGTGTGGTCAACCCGCCCGGCGAACAGGCGAGTCGGCCGCGCTACTCGGTGCCGTTTTTCCTGCATCCCAACCCGGACTTCGTCATCGACGTGCTGCCGTCGTGTGTCGATGCAGCGCACCCGAACCGCTATCCGCAGCCGATCACCGCGCACGAATACCTGCAGCAGCGCTTGCGCGAGATCAAGCTGATCTGAACGCAGGCGATAGCGCACGCGCTATTCGTCGGTGATGCGGAAATCCTTGCCGCGCTGATCGATCAGGCGCAGCGCGAGGCGATCCGGCAGCAGCTTGAACACCCGCTTGATGGCGCGGTTGAGGCCGCCGCTGACGCGTACGATCTCGCCGCGATCGACGGCATCCAGCGCATCGCGCACGACGGGCGCTGCGTCCATCCAAAGCCACTTCGGCATGCCCTTGACCTGCGTGCGCGCGCCGTTGACGTCGTGGAATTCCGAATAGGTGAAGCCGGGGCAGAGCGCACACACGTTGACGCCGCGGGCTCGATTTTCCAGGCCGAGGGCCTGCGAGAACTTGATCAGATAGGCCTTCGACGCGGCGTACAGCGTGTGTCCGGCAGGCGCCGGAATCAGCCCGGCGAGCGAGGCGACGTTGACGATGCGACCGCGGCCGCGCTCGCGCATGCCGGGCAGCAAGCGGTGACACAGTTCGGTCGGCGCGGTCATCATGACCTGGATGAAATCGGCATGCGTTTGCCACGGCTTCGACAGGAAGCTGCCGGTGACGCCGTAGCCGGCATTGTTGATCAAGGTGCCGATCGTGAGGCCTCGCTGCGTTATCTGCTCCTGCAGGAATTGCGGCGCCTGCGGATCGGCCAGATCGCACGGGATGCAGTGCACATCGACCGCTTGCTGCGCGCGCAATTCGGCCGCCAGGGCCTCGAGACGATCCGCGCGGCGTGCGGTCAATACCAGCGAATCGCCACGCGCGGCCAGTTCGCGTGCGAACGCGGCGCCGATGCCGGCAGAAGCGCCCGTGACGAGGGCGTAGCTCGGTTGAGTCATTCTAGGTTCTCGATTTCGATCGGATCACGCAGCGTAGTCGCAACGGCTGCGCGGTGTCAGCCGCGCAGCCGTTGCGGTTGTGGCCTCGTCGGGTCGCCGTTATTCTTGCGCGCCTTGTCCGCCTTGGAGTCGCCATGCGACGCCCGCTGGTCGCCGGAAACTGGAAGATGCACGGTTCGCGCGCGCTGGCGGCGGAGCTCGTCGGCGCGCTCGCCGGCGTCTTGCCTGCCGCTGTCGATGTCGTCGTGCTGCCACCGTTTCCGTATCTGGACGGACTGGTGGCACTGTTTGGCGGCAGCGGAATCGCATTCGGCGCGCAGGATCTGAGCGAGCATGCGCAGGGCGCCTTTACCGGCGAGGTTGCCGGCGCGATGCTCAAGGACATCGGTTGCCGCTATGTGCTGGTCGGACACTCCGAGCGGCGTCAATACCACGCCGAATCGAATGCGAGCGTCGCGGCAAAGTTCGTCGCGGCGCAGGCAGTGGGACTGCTGCCGATCCTCTGCGTCGGGGAAACCCTGGCCGAGCGCGAGGGCGCCACGACCGAAGCAGTCATCGCCGCCCAGATCGATGCGGTCGTCGCGCGCGCGGGCGTGGCGGCTTTCGCGCAGGCGGTCGTTGCCTACGAGCCCGTGTGGGCGATCGGTACCGGCCTGACCGCTACACCCGCGCAGGCGCAGGCGGTTCATCGATTCATCCGTGACAAATTCGTTGGACTGGATGCTACAATCGCAGGCTCGCTGCAGCTTTTGTATGGCGGCAGCGTCAAACCCGCCAACGCGGCCGAGCTGTTCGGCCAGGCCGATGTGGATGGCGGATTGATCGGCGGAGCATCGCTGGTGGCGTCGGATTTCAGCGCCATCTGTGCAGCCGCCCAAACGTAAGAGTTCACTGATAATGTTGTCCATCGTTGCAAACATCTTCTATGTGCTGATCGCCATCGGCATGACGGCCCTGATCCTCCTGCAGCGCGGTGCTGGCGCAGCGGCGGGCTCGGGCTTCGGTGGTGGCGCGTCGGCGACCGTCTTCGGTGCGCGTGGCTCGGCGAATTTCCTGTCGCGCAGCACGGCGGTCCTTGCTGGTTTGTTCTTCCTGCTCAGCCTCGGCATGGGCATTTTCCTGGGTCGGACCGGAGCAGTTGTGGCTCCTGTGGATGATCTGGGCGTGATGTCCGGCGTCGCCGCTCCGGCGAAACCGGCAGCTCCTGCTGCGGCGCCTTCGTCGAATGGCGAAGTCCCGCAACCGGCGGCAGCGCCCACGGCAACGGCCGACAAGCCGGTGCCGACGCCCGCAGCGACCCCGGACAAACCCGCGGCAACGGGCGACACGCCCGCGACGACCAAGCCGAAGGACGGCGGGAAGGACGGAAAGTAAGCAGTGCCCAGGTGGCGGAATTGGTAGACGCACTACCTTGAGGTGGTAGCGACGTAAGTCGTGGAGGTTCGAGTCCTCTCTTGGGCACCATCTGATCTTTCGAGGCCGGTTCCGGCTTAGCGCCGGAACCGATTCGCAAGATCTCCTTTACCGTCGTCGCATCGGCTCCGGCCGGTGCGATCGCTGATGCGCCGCCCGGCGCGGAGGTGTGTGTGCTGACCGAGTATTTCCCGGTCCTGTTGTTCCTCGTGGTTTCCGCGATCGTAGGCATCGCGTTGATCGTCATCGGCAATCTGATCGGTCCGAGTCGACCGCAGGCGGAGAAGTCGGCGCCTTACGAGTGCGGCTTCGAGGCCTTCGAAGACGCGCGCATGCGCTTCGACGTGCGCTATTACCTGATCGCGATCCTCTTCATCATCTTCGATCTCGAAATCGCGTTCGTGTTCCCGTGGGCAACCGTGTTCGGCAAGCTCGGCCTGGTTGGACTGGTCGAGATGGGCATGTTCCTGCTCCTGCTGGTCATCGGCTTTGTATACGTGTGGAAGAAAGGAGCGCTGGAATGGGACTAGTCGATCGCATCAGCGAGACGATGCACAACCCTGCGCCGGTCAACGTCGTCGACGACATTCTTCGCCCCGTCGAAGACAATCCACTGGTCCACCACGGGTTTGCGACGGCGCGCCTCGACGAGCTCATCAATTGGGCACGCACGGGCTCCATGTGGCCGATGACCTTCGGCCTTGCCTGCTGCGCGGTCGAGATGATGCACGCCGGCGCGGCGCGCCTCGACCTCGACCGCTACGGCGTGATCTTCCGGCCGAGTCCGCGTCAGTCCGACGTGATGATCGTCGCCGGCACCCTGGTCAACAAAATGGCACCGGCATTGCGCAAGGTCTACGACCAGATGCCGGACCCGAAATGGGTCATCTCGATGGGCAGTTGCGCGAACGGTGGCGGTTATTACCACTATTCCTACGCGGTCGTGCGCGGCTGCGATCGCATCGTGCCGGTCGACATCTACGTGCCAGGCTGCCCGCCGACGGCCGAGGCACTGATCCACGGGATTTTGCAGCTGCAGAAGAAAATCCGCCGCACCAATACGATAGCGCGTTGAGACGAGACGATGAAGCCGCATGCGACATGTTTTGTTGTCGTCATTCCCGCAAAAGTGGGAATCCAACTTGATTTTCGCCTTGGTGTTTCAGAGGCCGTGCCAATGGACTTCCGCTTTCGCGGGAATGACGCAGGGTGTTCGGGGCGCGCAATATGACAACCACCTCATTCGCGTCGCTGATCCAAACCAAGCTCGGCCAGAAGCTGGCAACTTTCACCGAGTCGCGCAACGAAATCATTATTGACGTGCTGCCGGAGAACTGGCTCGCCGTGGCCACGCTGTTGCGCGACGACGCGGAGTTCCATTTCGAACAGCTGATGGATCTGTGCGGTGTCGATTATTTGTCTTACGGCGACGTCGAATGGGACACCACCGACGTGTCGTCGCAAGGCTTCTCGCGCGGCGTCGAAGGCGATGCGGGTCCTGGGCGTTTCAATTGGAACGACCGTCCGCGCAACGGCAACATTCCGCATCGTTTTGGCGTCGTCGCCCAGCTGCTGTCGATCAAGCACAACCACCGTCTGCGCCTGCGCGCGCATTGCGAGGACGACGACCTGCCGAGCTTGCCGTCGCTGATCGGCATCTGGCCCAGCGTCGACTGGTTCGAGCGCGAGGCGTTCGATCTGTTCGGC
>JBDTYM010000133.1:0-8137 GCA_040005635.1 Dokdonella sp.
CCGCCAGCTTGTGGCGCAGCAGCGATTTCGGCGTCATCACGATCAGCGGCTTGCGCACATCGCGCAGCATCTGCCGGCGCAGCATGTGGAACATCTGCGCCGGCGTGGTCGGCACGCAGACCTGCATGTTCTCCAGCGCGCACAGTTGCAGATAGCGTTCGAGGCGCGCAGAGGAATGCTCCGGCCCCTGGCCTTCGTAGCCGTGCGGCAGCAGCAGCACGAGGCCGGACAGGCGGTCCCACTTGGCTTCGCCGGACGAGATGAACTGGTCGATGACGACCTGCGCGCCATTCGCGAAGTCGCCGAACTGGCCTTCCCACAGCACCAGGGTGCGTGGTTCCGAGGTCGAATAGCCATATTCGAACGCCATCACGGCTTCCTCGCTGAGCAACGAGTCGACGATGGTGACGCTGGCGTTGTCGCGCACGTTGGCAAGAGGTACGTAGTCGCCACCGCTGTTCTGGTCGTGCAGCACCGCGTGGCGATGGAAGAACGTGCCGCGGCCGGAATCCTGGCCGACCAGGCGCAGGTCGTAGCCGTCTTCGATCAGCGCCGCATACGCGAGGTTCTCGGCGAAGCCCCAGTCCATCGGCTGTGCGCCGCTGGCCATCTTCGCGCGGTCGTCGTAGATCTTGGCGACGCGTGCCTGCAGGGTGACGCCGGAGGGAATGGTGAGAATCTTGCCATTGAGCGCAGCGAGCTTGTCCTTGGGCAAGCCGGTCGCGACCTGCTGGTCGAGCGTTGCGCCGAGGTGGCGACGCCAGTCGACCGCGAACTCGTCGGTGAAGGCAGGATCGAGCTCTGCGATCGGCGTGCCGGCTTCGAGTTTGGCGCGATAGCCGTCGACCAGTGCCTTCGCATCGCCGTCGGCGATGACGCCATCGGCGACGAGCTTGTGCGCGTACAGCTCGCGCGCGGTCGGACGCGCACGGATCAGCTGATACATCAGAGGCTGCGTCGCTGCCGGCTCGTCGGCTTCGTTGTGACCGTGACGGCGGTAGCAGACGATGTCGACGACGACGTCGCGCTTGAATTTTTGCCGGTAGTCGAACGCGAGGCGCGCGACGAACAATACCGCTTCGGGATCGTCGCCGTTCACGTGGAATACCGGCGCATTGACCATCTTGGCGACGTCGGTGCAGTACAGCGTCGAGCGTGCGTCGTGCGGATTCGAGATGGTGAAGCCGACCTGGTTGTTGATCACCACGTGGATCGCGCCGCCGACCGCGAATCCGCGCGCCTGCGACATGTTGAGCAGCTCCATGTTGACGCCCTGGCCCGAAAAGGCTGCGTCGCCGTGGATCAGCACGGGAACCACGTGTTCGCGACTGACGTCGTTGCGATGCGTCTGGCGCGCGCGCACGGAGCCGGCCACGACCGGATTGACGATCTCCAGATGCGAGGGATTGAACGCGAGCGCGACGTGCACGGTGCGGCCCGGCGTCTTCACGTCCGCGCTGAAACCCATGTGGTATTTGACGTCGCCGGAATGCGCCGGATCGTCCGGATGATCGAACTTGCCGTCGAACTCGGCGAAGAGCTTTTGCGGCGACTTGCCCAGAATGTTGACCAGCACGTTGAGACGGCCGCGATGGGCCATGCCGAGCACCATGTCCTTCATGCCGTCGGCGCCGCCGCGGCGGATCAGCTCGTCGAGCAGCGGTATCAGACTGTCGCCGCCTTCGAGCGAGAAGCGCTTCTGGCCGACGTACTTGGTGTGCAGGTAGCGCTCGAGGCCATCGGCCTGCACGAGCTTTTCCAGCACATGCTTCTTGTCGTCGACGCTGAGGCCGTAGCGGCCGCCCGCGCGTTCGAGCTGCTCGTGCACCCACTGGCGCTGCTCGGCATCGGAGATATGCATGAACTCGGCGCCGACGCTGCTGGCGTAGGTCGACTTCAGCAGCGCCACCAACTCGCGCAACTTGAGGCGCTGCGGGCCGGCCAGGGATCCGGTATTGAATTCAGTGTCGAGATCGGCGTTGCCGAGGCCATGGAACTGCGGATCGAGGTCGGGCGCCGACGGTCGCGGCAGCAGGCCGATGGCGTTCAGATCCGCCGGCGTGAAGGCGTGCTCCATGTCGAGCGGATCGAGCTTCGCGGCCAGATGCCCGCGTGAGCGGTAGGCGGTTACCAGTTTGAGCACGCCAGCCTGCTTCTGCGACTGCGCGTCGCTGCCCGCGGCTGGCGCGACGCCGGCGTAGGCGTGGCCATTGAGCCTCTGCGCCTGGCCGATCCGCTCGATCGCGGCCGAATGCGGAACATCGCCGGCCTCGCGCCCCTTCAGCGCATCGAAATAGCTGCGCCAGCTCTGAGCGACGGTCGCGGGATCGGCGAGGTATTGCTCGTAGAGATCTTCGATGAAGGCGGCGTTGCCGCCCGAAATCGGGGAGGAGGCCTGGAACTGCTGGAGAAGACTAGGCTGATTGGCGCTCACGCTGACACCGTGCAGACGAAAAAGCGCGCTGGGGGCGCGCTGGAATAGGGGCTGGTTGCGGCCGATCTCGATGCGGCCGATGTAACATCGGAATTATAACGCTTTAAGCGGTCTATGTTGCGACGCACCGCGCACAGACTTGGGGCGGGCAGTCAAAATCCAAGCGGTCGCAGCTCCGTGCTCGGCGCCGAGCGCTCCCAGACTTCGTTGAAGAATGCGTGCAGCTGGGCGTGGCGGCCCGGCTGATAGGTCGAACCCTCGCCCTCGAGACGACTGCCGAGCGGCCGGAAAAGATAGCCGCGGCGGTCGTTGATCAGGAAGGCGGCCGGGTATTGCAGATCGCGTTCGTCGACCGGGGTACGCAGCGTGATCACGCTCGGCAGGCGCTGCGCCAAGGCGATCAACCGATGCCCGTCGGCGAGCGGCTTGCGCGGATCGTGCAGCAGGATGCGGATCTGCGCGTGGCGCCCCGACAGTGCGATGCGCTTGAGTGCGTCCAGCGTGGCCGGCACATCGAACAACGCGGCGTCGAGATCGCGGGTGTAGATCGAAAGCTCATGCCGCGCGTCGGCCAGCAGGATGGCGATGGCGGCCTGCGCCTGCTCGCGGTTTTCGGCGACGAGCAGTTGCGCGGCCGGCTTGGCGGGCAGTGGCGGCAGTTCGCGCCCGCCCGCGACGCCGAGTTCGAGTCGCATCATGCGGTGCGCAATCTCGCATTCGACGAATTCCTCGCCGTAGACGGTGAAGCCGAACTGCGCATAGAACGGGATCGCATGGCATTGCGCATGCAGTTCGATCACCGGATAGCGCAGTGCGCGCGCCTGTTCGAGCAACACGCGCATGATCGCCGCGCCGACGCCGCGGCCGCGCCAGTCGGCCAGCACGGCCATGCGGCCTATGCCGCGATTCGGCGTCAGCCGGCCGGTGCCGATCGGACGGCCTTCGCGGTCGCGCGCGATCACGTGGCGCGACTTCCCGTCGAGATCGTCCCATTCGTCTTCCGGCGGAATCTTCTGCTCGATCAGGAAGACCTGCTCGCGCACCAGGCGCAGGTCAGGCAGATCGACCTCCCACGAGGCAGGCTCGACGCTGAAATCTTCGGGGATCATGCCGTGCTCCGTTTGCGTGGCGGACGCACGAGGGCGAAATGGCCGGCGTCGATCAGCGCGCGCAGAGCGGCGCGGTCGCGTGCGGCGGCTGGTGCCTGCCCGAAGGCGAAATCCGCTTGCGTACAGATGAGGCGCGCCAATGCCACAGAGCATGCATGCATGTCGCCGGCGACGAACACCATGGCCGAGCGACCATCGCGCATCCAGGCGCAGCGCGACCACGGATTGCGTCGCACGCGTGCGTTCTGCTCGATCGCCTGCGCGAACGCGGCATCGCCGAGCGGTCGTGGATTCGGCGCGACCGCGTGCGCGCTGCGATAGCGCGTGATGAAGCGTCCGAACCACGTACGAAGCAATGACGAGTCGAGCTCTCCCGAACTGCCATCGCGGTTTCCTACGCGCTCTCGTCGTCGTGATTTCGCATCAGATCGAGATCGAAGCAAGCCGCTGGATCCCTGCGTTCGCCGGGATGACGAAGAGGAAGAGGCTGACTGATCTGGCCAGTTCAACCACGGCATCGCCGCCTTCACGCGCTCAATCGCCGCCTCATCGATCTCGCCGTCGCCGCGCGTGGGCAGCAGATCCGGATCGGTCAACCGGGCGGTCTCGGGAATGACTTCCGCCAGCGTATCGGCGAAATCAATCAGCAGCTCCGCCTGCGACGGCGCACGCATGCCGATCGAATAAGTCATGCAGGCGCCCAGCGCGACGCCGTGGTGTGGCACGCCAGGCGGCAGATACAACATGTCGCCGGGTTCGAGCACCCATTCGTGCGTCGGTGTGAACTCGCGCAGCAGTTTGAGTTCGGTATCGTCGCGGAAAGTCTTCGCGGCATGCACATCGACGCTGATCTGCCAGCGTCGCCGACCGAGACCTTGCAGCAGGAACACATCGTACTGGTCGACGTGTGCGCCAACCGAACCGCCGTCTTCCGCATAGCTGACCATCACATCGTCGATGCGCCAGTGCGGAAGGAAATCGAATGGCTGCAGCAGGGCGGCGACGTCGGCATCCCATTTGTCGACGTCCTGCACGAGCAGGGTCCAATGGGTCGGCGGCAGCGAGGCGAAGCAGGCTTCGGCAAACGGGCCGTTGCGCAGCGTCCAGCGATCGATCGACGCGGGTGCATTCAACGGTTCTGCGACGTCATTCCCGCGAACGCGGGAATCCACCTTCGTCGCCGCCGCAACCGATGACCGACTTGCGCCATTGAGGCACTTCTCCCGCGTTCGCGGCAATGATGGCTGGATTGAAACAGGCGCGGATTCCTGCATGACGATACGCGCAAGCGCCAGTTCCTCGCAGGCCAGTCCGGCCAGATCATCCGGCGCGACGGGATTGCGAAACCGAGCGAATGCGTTGCGTATCAGTAGCGGACGCTTCTGCCAGTAGTCGCGCAGGAAACGCGCCGGCGGCATGCCGAGCAAGTAGCGTGAACTGGCGCGAATTTCAATCGGAGCCGCCACGATGCCACTCAGATTGCGGTTGCGAGTGCGCTGGCGAGACCGCTGTACGACGCGGGCGTCAGTTCCAGTAGGCGCTTTTTCGCAGCTTCAGGCAGACCGAGGCCGCCGACAAATTCACGCAATGCCTCACGTGTGATGCCTTGGCCGCGCGTCAGCGCCTTCAGTTGCTCGTAAGGTTCGGGCAGGCCGTAGCGGCGCATGACTGTCTGCACCGCTTCGGCGAGTACTTCCCAACTCGCGTCGAGATCGGCAGCAAGACGATCGGGAGCGGCGTTGAGCTTGTTGAGTCCGCGCAGCAGCGCATCGAGCGCGATCTGCGTGTGGCCGAACGCCGTGCCGAGCGCGCGCAGCACGGTTGAATCGGTGAGGTCGCGCTGCCAGCGTGAAATCGGCAGCTTTTCCGAGAAATGCGCGAACAATGCATTGGCGAGACCGAAGTTGCCCTCGGCATTCTCGAAGTCGATCGGATTGACCTTGTGCGGCATCGTCGAGGAGCCGACTTCGCCCGCCTGCAGCGACTGGCGGAAGTAGCCGAGCGAGATATAGCCCCAGACATCGCGCGACCAGTCGATCAGGATCGTGTTGGCACGGCGCACGGCGTCGCCGAGTTCGGCAATGAAATCGTGCGGTTCGATCTGCGTCGTGTACGGATTCCAGGCGAGACCGAGGCTTTCGACGAAGCGTCGCGAGAATGCGGGCCAGTCGACTTCCGGGTAGGCGACGACATGCGCGTTGTAGTTGCCGACTGCGCCATTGATCTTGCCGCTGATCTCGACCGCAGCAATCTGCCTGCGCTGGCGTTCGAGGCGCGCGACGACGTTCGCGATTTCCTTGCCGAGCGTGGTCGGCGACGCGGTCTGGCCGTGCGTGCGCGAGAGCATCGGCTGCGTGGCATGCACATGGGCAAGCTCGCGCAGACGCGCGATCACTCCGTCGAGTGCCGGCAGCAGGACGCCATCGCGCGCGTCGCGCAGCATCAAAGCGTAGGCGAGATTGTTGATGTCCTCACTGGTGCAGGCGAAGTGGATGAATTCCTTGGCGGCCGCGAGTTCCGTGTGGCCGGCAACCTTCTCCTTGATGAAGTATTCGATCGCCTTGACGTCGTGGTTGGTCGTGCGTTCGATCGCCTTGATGCGTGCGCCATCGCTTTCCGAGAAATGGTCGCCGATCGCGAGCAGTTCGCGACGCGTGGCATCGGACAGCGCCGGCACTTCGACGATGGCGGCTTCGTCCGCGAGCGCCAGCAGCCAGTGCAGCTCGACCAGCACGCGGCGGTGCATCAGCCCCAATTCGCTGAAGATCGGTCGCAGGGCTTCGGTCTTGGCGGCGTAACGGCCGTCCAGCGGCGAAAGGGCGGTAAGGGTCGAACTCATCAGGCATCCTCGGTGATATGCGGCCGAACGACGATGGTCTTCGCGCGCGCGCCCTGCATCGTGTGCACCGCGAGGTCGAAACCGTCGAAGGCAAGCGTCTCGCCCTCGACCGGCAGGCGTTCCAGGCGGTGAATGATAAGGCCGCCGACGGAGTTCACGTCGGCGGGCGCGTCGATGTCGCGTTCGAGCAGACGTTCCAGCTTGTAGATCGGCGTGCCGCCGGAAATCGTGAACGAACCGTCCGCACCTTTCTCACGCACCGCGCCGCCGCGTGATGGCTCGTCTTCGATATCGCCGACCAGCACTTCGAGGATGTCCTCGAGGGTGAAGAAACCGGCGACACGGCCGGATTCCTCGGCGCCGAGCGCCAGATGCGTCTGGCCGGCGCGGAAGCGCTGCAACACATCGAGTACGGGCGTGTGCAGCGGCAGCAGGATGGGTGGGCGCAACAGGCGCACGAGGTCATCGGTCGAAGCCTGTTCGGCGATCGCGTGCAGCAGGTCCTTCATGTGCAGCACACCGCGCACCTGGTCGCCGCCGGCGTCGAACCACGGATAACGGCTATAGCGCGTGCGGCGGAATTCGGCCAGGACCTGCTCGGTGCTCATGCCGTCGCGCAGCGAGGCAAGTTGGTCGCGCGTGCGCAGAAGATCGCCGACGACCAGCTCGGGCAGGTCGAGCGCGTACTTCATCATCGTGTATTCGTCGGGCGCGCTGCCGCGGCTGGCGTGCTTGGCGTGCACGATCAGCTTGAGTTCCTCGCGCGAGTAGTGCTGCTCGCCGTCGTGCGCGCCGGCCTCGAGTCCGGCACGGCGCAGCATCCAATTGGCGCTCGCATTGAGCAACTGGATCGCCGGATACATCAGCCAGTAGAACGCATACAGCGGCGCGGCGGTCCACAGCGACATCGCTTCCGGGCGGCGGATCGCAAGCGACTTTGGCGCAAGCTCGCCGAGTACGATATGCAGGTACGAGATGAGCGTGAACGCGATGATCAGCGCAACGATCGCGGTCGTTTCGGCGCTGATGCCGAGTTGCGTGAACAGGGGCTCGAGCAGGTGCGCGAATGCCGGCTCGCCAACCCAGCCGAGCGCGAGCGAGGCCAGCGTGATGCCAAGCTGGCAGGCGGATAGATAGGCGTCCAGATGGCCGTGCACATCGACCAGGATGCGCCCGCGCCAACCGTGACTGTCGGCCATCATCGCCGCCTGCGTCTGGCGCAGCTTGACCAGGGCGAATTCGGCTGCGACGAAGAAGCCGTTGAGCAGCACCAGCAGGAGGGCGGCGCCGACGTAGAGCAGGTTCTGCAGCATCACCGGATGCGGGAGGAACGGCCGTCCATTCTAGCATTGGCCTGTGGCTTGACCGGTCGCGGCAGCCTGCCACCATCCCATGGCTATAATTGCGCCCCCTTTTTTGGCAGCAGGTGAAGCATGAGCGAGTATCGGATCGAGCGCGACAGCATGGGTGAGCTGAAGGTGCCCGCTGCCGCGCTGTTCGGTGCGCAGACGCAGCGCGCGGTCGACAATTTCCCGATCTCGGGCTTGACGATGCCGCGCGAGTTCATCCGCGCGCTCGGCCTGATCAAGTCGGCTGCGGCGCAGGCAAATGCGGATCTCGGCCATTTGAAGAAGACCTCGGCGAAGGCGATCCGCAAGGCTGCCGAACGCGTCGCCGCCGGAGAGTTCGACGCGCATTTCCCGATCGACGTGTTCCAGACCGGCTCCGGCACGTCGTCGAACATGAATGCGAACG
>JBDTYM010000134.1:0-7885 GCA_040005635.1 Dokdonella sp.
TTCTTGCCGGTGATCTCGCTGACCGTCGCGATCAGCGCCTGGATGTCGGCATCCTTGAGGTTCAGCGTATGGCGGCCGTCCGCGGTGGTCGTATGGCCAGGCTGCTGCGCCTGTGCCGGTGCTTGCGCGAACACGGGCGCGACCGCTGCGCCAAGCAGGAGCGCGCCGAACAAAGACACGCCGAAGGCGAGCGGCAGAAAGGCAGGACGCATTGCGGAAAACCCCTGGTTGCGCGGGCGATTCATTGCAAGCCGACCGTGACGTCGGTCGGCTTGCCGTCACGCAGCACGGTCACGCGCACGCTGCTCGAATTCTTCAGGCTCGACATGATGTCCTGACCGCGTGAGAGTGAATCGATCGGCATGCCGTTGACCGAGGTGACGACGTCACCCGGACGCAAGCCGATCTGGTTGATCAAGGCGGCATCGCCACCGGCCGACAAGCGCACGCCGGTCAGCTTGCCGCCGTCGAGTACCGGCACGATCTGCACGCGCTTCATCAATTCATCCGGATTCTGCCGCAAACGGTCGACCGTCTGCTGCCAATCGGTCGGCGCTTTGATCGTCTGGGCTGCTGGCGCCGAAGCAGCCGCAGCAGCCTGGACGGGGCCACCGGCGCGGGTACCGGATGCGTTGCGGCTGCTCGTCGTCGTCGGCGTCGCGCGCACGACATCCGCCGGTGCGAGGTTGCTGTCGCGCGGCAGCTTCAGGGTTTCCTCGGCGGCGCCGCGCGACAGCACGATGCGATCGGCATAGACCGCGACGAGCCGCACGCCGGACACCACATCCTCGCCGACGCGAAACGTGCGTTCGCCCGTCTGCGTGTCGGCGATCACGGCGAAGCCGGCCTTTGGATCGCTCTCGGCGACCGTGCCGCGCAGGATCAGCCCGAGCGTCGACGCCGTACCGCCGGGGCCGTTGCCCGGCCGGCGTGGGGTTTCGCCGAACAAGTGCCAGCTGGCAATCGAGCGCGCGGAGTCGGCTGTCGGTGCGCCGGCCGACACGCGTGGGGGTGCAGCGCTCAGCGCGGCATCGCCACGCGGCAGAAGCAGCCAGACCAGTCGCACCAGCAGCCACAGCGCAAGTGCGGCCAATAGCACGCAGCAGGCCAGCGCGGACATTTCCGCGCGCAGACCCCGATCGATTCCGAACAGGCGCATTCCAATTCCGACAACGGGAAATCCCCTCAAGCGTAGCAAAGCGCAGCGGTGCGCGGGCGCTATCTGTCTGTTTCGGGCGCAAACCGTCGTATCCGTTGGTGAGCGCCCGCCGTGGGCGCGCTTGTCGAAACTGGGGAGTCATGGAAATGAAGTTGTCTGTACGTGTTCAACGCGATACGCATGGGCGCAGCACTGCGCGCCGCACCGGATTCAGCTTTCTGCTCACCCGCGGCGTCCTGCTCGCCGCGCTGCTCGGCATCGCCGCGTTCGCATCGGCGCATGCCGCCGAGCCGCCGGTCTACAAGGACTGGAACGATCTACTGCGCAATGCTCCTGCTGCGCCCGAACCGCGACCGGAATGGCGCCGCACCCCCGCAGGGCAAGCGCCGGTGAAGAATCTCGGCACCGAAAAGGATCTGCGCAACGGTCGCCTGCACGAGCAGTCGATCGATCCTGTTCCGGCCCTGCTGGCGCGACCGGGCACGGTCGAAGGCTTTCCGGGTGAGGTGGCCTCATCGTTCGAGGCGAACGCCGCCGTCGAAGGCGCGGCCATGGCCGCTACCGGCTCGCGGCCGCAGCGCTCGGCGCCGGACCAGATTCTCTCGACGCCGCCGGACCCGAGCTACTACGTGCGCGACTACCCCTGGCGCACGATCTACAAGCTGGTGATGCGCTTTGGCGCTTACTGGTACGTGTGCTCGGCCGAAACGTTCGACAGCTTCCATCTGATGACCGCCGGCCACTGCGTCTACAACTTCGATCCGAACGAAGACGGCGACACCTCGGATCAACAATGGGCCGACGAAATCTGGGCGTTTCCGGCGCAGACCGACCTGGTCACGCCGAGCGGCGAAGCGGACCAGCCCTTCGGCGAAGCGCGCGTGTTGTGGATGCGCAGCTGGTCGTGCTGGACGGTTGATGCCGACTGGGACTGCGACTGGGGCTTCCTCACGCTGGACCGCCCGATGGGCGACCGCGTCGGCTGGATGGGGCGGCAATGGGGCGTCGAGGAGTCGAACCTGAACTTTTCCGGCTATCCCGTGCAGCAGCCCTACGTGCCTGCCAATACGCTCGTGCAGTACCCGGGCTTCGATGCCGGCAACGCGCACGATTACAGCGACTACCGCATTCCAATGTATGCCTACACCTACGGCGGCCACAGCGGCGGTCCGGTGTGGCGCTACATCGATGGCAACCGCTACATCCTCGGCACCAACTCGACCTCGGATCGCGCCGGCAATGCCGAAGCGACGCGTTACACCAGCGACGAGGAAAACTACTTCTCGTCCAGCGCGACGTCGGACCAGAGCAACCTGCCGCCGCAATATCTGCCCGATCTCGGTGAGGAGTTCTACTACTACGAGGACACATTGAAGTGGCTTTACACGCCGAGTGTCGGTCGCCGCGGCGAGATCCTGTTCGACTACAACGTGGTCAATAACGGCTGGGCCGACAGCGGCGCCGTCGTGGTGGATTTCTATGCCTCCAGCGACACCAACATCTGGCCCGGCGACCTCTATCTCGGCAGTGACTACCTCGGCTCGATTGGCGCCTACACGTATTACACGTTCTCAAGGCAACTGCGCCTGCCCGACAGCGCCAGCGCGGGCCAGTACTACATCGGCTGGATCGCCAGCGGCGCCAACAGCGAGTACGGCGGCATGGACTATTGCGGCGGCTGGCGCGCCCACTGCAACAACTACGGTGTGATCGCGACGGCACTGACGGTAACTGCGGACAGTGGCTTCAACTGGACCGTGAGCGCGAGCGCCGGCAGCGGCGGCAGCATCTCGCCCGCTGGAGCGCAGACGATCGAGGATGGCCTATGGACCGGCTTCTCGCTGACGCCGGACCCCGGCTACGCGCTCGACAGCGTTGGCGGCAGCTGCGGTGGCAGCTTGTCCGGCAGCGTCTACAGCACCGATGCGGTGCATGCCGATTGCACGGTCGAGGCGAGCTTCATCGAATTGCCGAGCGACGTGATCTTCGCCGACAGCTTCGATTGAGTGCGGCGTGAGGGCGGTGCGGACTTGTCGTCCGCACCGTCGTCGCCGTGCAAAGCGGCGTGACCGCCGGCCCTTCGAGTAGCGCTTTATCACGCGACTCGCGTGATCGCGAACCGCGTGCATGTCCGTTTTCGCTCGGTGCGCACGTATCCCCAGTGTCGGCACTCGTGCACGGGAAGACAGCGGACATGAATCGCGCAACACGCCAGGTCAATGCAGCCGGCCGCGGGCCTGGGGACGCCTTCGAAGTTGGCCGACGCGCCCGCATGAGTATCCGGATCGCCTGGGCAGCGACAGCGCGATCGCCGTGCCGCACGAACGCGTGCTTTGCAGCGATCGACGCGACCGGTTACTTTCCCTTCATGACGGAGATCGGCGACCACCACGTCACCGGACTGTTGCGCCGCTGGAGCGACGGCGATGCCGCCGCGCTCGAGCGGCTGCTTCCGCTCGTCTACGCAGACCTGCGTCGCATGGCGGCCAGCGTGCTGCATGCAACACCGGGGCACGCCACCCTGCAGACCACCGCACTGGTGCACGACGTACTGCTGCGCCTGCTCGGCCGCGCGCCGGCGACGTTCGAGAACACCGCGCATCTGCTGAATGCGTCGGCGCGCATGATGCGTCAGGTGCTGGTCGATCGCGCACGCAAGGCCGCAACGGAGAAACGCGGCGGTCACTGGCTGCGCGACGATTTCACCGAAGCGCTGGAGCTGCCGATTCCGGATGGCACCGATCTCGCCGCGCTCGATCGAGCGCTGAACGATCTCGAATCGGTGCACGAGCGCATGGCCAAGGTGGTCGAGCTACGCTACTTCGTCGGCCTCGATGTCGCCGAAGTGGCCGGCGCGCTCGGCATCACCGAACGTACCGCGCGGCGCGACTGGGTTGCGGCGCGCGAATGGCTGCGCGACCGGCTCGAACAACCGGCCTGAGCCAGCGCATTCGCGCCTGATGCGCCACCGCACGAAAGACGGGCCGAGCCATGCCGATCAATGATTTCGACGACGTTGCCCTGCTGCTGCTGCGCGAGGCGCTCGACCTCGACACCGACGCCGAGCGCGAACATCTGCTGGCCGAACGCTGCACCGACCAACCCGATCTGCGCGATCACGTGCGCGCACTGCTCCTGCGTACCGAGGCGGCGGACCCCGCGTCAATCTCTTCGCAAGACGATGCCGATCCGCTGCTCGGCAAACAGCTCGGACCGTTTCGCGTCGTCGAAGCGATCGGCCGCGGCGGCATGGGCCGTGTCTATCGCGGCGAACGCGAAAGCGCGGATTTTCGCCAGGATGTCGCGATCAAGCTCATCCGACGCGGCTTCGATTTCGACGACATCCGTGCACGCTTCCTGCGCGAGCGGCGCATCCTCGCGCGGCTGTCGCATCCGAATCTCGCCCGCTTCATCGACGGCGGCGTCGCACCGGATGGACGACCCTGGTTTGCGCTCGAGTTCGTGCATGGCGAGACGATCACGCGCTGGTGCGATGCGCGACGGCTCGATGTGCGCGCGCGCGTCAAGCTTTTTCTGGATGTCTGTGCAGCCGTGCAGTACGCGCATACGCAGCTGGTCGTGCATCGCGACCTGAAGCCGGGCAACGTGCTGGTCGATCAGACCGGTCACGTGCGCCTGCTGGATTTCGGCGTCGCCGGTCTGCTTGCCGGCGGCGACGCCGATACGGCACGACCGAGCACGATCGGCGCGCATCCCGCGATGACCCCGGAATACGCGGCACCGGAACAGTTCAGCGGCAGCGGCGTCAGCGTGGGCGTGGACGTCTACGCGCTCGGCGTGATCCTGTACGAACTGATCGCCGGCGTGCTGCCCTACCAGTTCGATCGCAGCGATCCGGCGGCGGCGGAACGCACGGTGCGCGAAACACCGCCCCTGTCGCTGCTGGCGCGCGATCGCGACGAAGCGGTCGGCGCGCGGCGCCTGGCCGCGCGCAGCCTCAGCCTGCGTGCGTATCGTACCGAAGTACGCGGCGATCTCTCGCGCATCGTCGAAACCGCGCTCGCGAAAGAACCCGAACGTCGCTATCCGACCGTGCAGGCGCTCGCCGACGATCTCGCGCGCTGGCTGCATGGCGCGCCAGTGCGCGTGTCCGGCGATCGCATCGGCTATCGCGTCGCGAAATTCGTGCGTCGCAATCGCGTCGTGGTGGCGCTTGCCGCCCTCGCCCTCGTCGCCGCGGCAGCCGGCGTCGCCGGCATTGCGCTGGCCAATGTCGACGCGCGTCGCGAAGCGGCGAACGCGAAGCACTCGGCGGAACGCGCACGTGCCGAAGCGAGTGTCGCCAGCGGCGTCAGCGATTTCCTTGGCGGCGTGTTCGGCAAGGCCGCGCCGTTCAACACGGGTGGCAAGACGCTGAGTCTGAAGGAAGCGCTCGAAGTCGCACGCAACGAGGCGATGACCGCCTACAAGGACCAGCCCGAGATCCGCATCCCGATCCTGCTGGCGGTCGGCAACGCGTACGAGAAGATGTATCTCAAGCCCGAGGCGCGTGCGACGCTCGCCGATGCCCTCGCCGAAGCCGATGCGCTGAAGCCGCCGAAACCGTTGCTGCAGGCGAAGGCGATGAGTGCGTTCAGCGAGCTCGAGGTCGAAAGCGACATCGACCACAGCGTGTCACTGGCTGAAGGGGCAGTGGATCTGCTGCACAAGGCGCCCGACATCGACCCGCGCGAACTCATCTCGCCCCTCGCCAAGCTCGCCGTCGCGCTGTTCCACAAGAGCGATTTCCCGCGCGCGCTCGACGTCACCGAGGAACGCATGGCGGTGTTCGAGCGCACCGCCACGACCGCCGATGATGGCTACAACGAGGCGCTGTCCGACAAGGCGATGATCCTGGCCGAACTACACCGCTACGACGAGGCGATCGCCCTGCACCGCCGCCTGGTTGCGCTGCGCATCGCGCAGGCGGGTCACGACGACGATCTCAGCGTGTCGTACGAACGCTCGATCCTGGCCCGTGCTCTGCATCTTGCCGGGCGCGAGCGCGAGTCCGTCGAGGAGATGCGCCGTGCGATCGCCGTCGAAAAGCCGATTTACGGAGACAACTACCGCATCGCGGTGCTGAGCGGCATCCTTGCCCAGGCGCTCGCCGGCGACGGTCGCTACGAAGAGGCCGAAGCCGAAATGACGGCGGCGCTGCGCATCGTCGAGGCCGACGCGGAGCTGAAGAATCGAGCGGTGCGCATGCGCGCCAGCCTGGCGGCGATCCGCAGCGGTGCCGGACACTGCACGGCGGCGCGCGCCACCTTGCGCGCACTGAACGCAGATTTTCCGGCGGCCAGCCGGGTCGACGAGCAGGCGTTCGTCGACGCGATGAGCGAGAAGGTGGATGCCTGCATCGAGGCGCCTCCTCGCTAGACCTTTGCCCGGTCGTCCAGCCGTTCGTCGCGCGAACGGCCATGTGGGGTCTTCAGCGTGGCGTGAACAGGCGCGCGATGCGGCGGAAGAAACCCTGCTTCGGCGGCAGCGGCGCGCTGGTCTCGGTCTGCGCTGGAGGCGCCGTCGCGATCGTGCGCTCGCTGCGCGGCGCATGTTCGCGACGTGGCTTGCGTTCGGCGTTGTGCACCGGCGTGCCGTTCTCGCCGGCTGGCGTCGTCGCCGGATTCATCGCTTCGCCACCTTCACGCCGCGTACGCCCGCGACCGCCGCGACGGCGGCGCTTGCGTGGCGCATCCGCGCTGGCCACCGCAGCCGCCGACGAGGTTTCATCGGGCTCGACGCTGGCGGCTTCGACCGGGGCAGGTGCTGCGACCGGCTTCGCCGCGGCGGCAGGCTTCGCGGCACCATTCGAGTCGCGGCGCCCAGCGCTGCGGCGTTCACCGCTCCGTTCGCCACTGCGCTCGGTGCGCGGCCCGCGTGGGCGCGGTGCGCTGGCGCCCTGCTTCGGCGGCGGTCCCGCGGTGTTGCGCGCGTCGTCGGCTTCCTCGTCGGTTTCGCTCATTGCGCTCGGCGTCGCGCGCGGACGCGGCGGCGGTGCGAGCAGCAGCTCGGCAGTGATCGGCGCGGTCGGAATCTTTTGTTCGATGTAGGCCTCTATGTCGGGCAGGCCCATCGCATAGAGATCGCAGGCGAAACTGATCGCGTCGCCTTCGGCGCCGAGGCGCGCGGTACGGCCGATGCGATGCACGTAGTCTTCGGCGTCGTGCGGCAGGTCGTAGTTGAACACGTGACTGACCGCGGTAATATGCAGTCCGCGTGCGGCGACATCGGTCGCCACCAGCAACTCGATCTCGCCTTTCTGGAACTTCGCCAGCAGGCGTTCGCGTTTGGCCTGCGGCACATCGCCCGATAGCGTGGCGACGGTGAAGCCGTGGCGCTCGAGCGTGCGCGTGACCTTCTCGGCGGCGATCTTGGTGTTGACGAAGACGATGCTGCGCTGCGCGTCGATATGCGACAACAGGTTGATCAGCAGCGGCAGCTTTTCTTCCTTGGCCGGGAAGTAGACCAGCTGGCGCACGCGATCGGCAGTCACCGTCTCGGTTTCGGCGGTGACCTTCTCCGGACTGTTCATGTGATCGTAGGCGAGCTCGAGCACGCGATGGCTCAAGGTGGCCGAGAACAGCATGCCCTGACGCTCCTCGCGCGGCGGCATGCGCCGAAGCAGGAAGCGGATATCCTTGATGAAGCCGAGGTCGAACATGCGGTCGGCCTCGTCGATGACGACGGCTTCGATCGCGTTGAACGAAAATACATGCTGCTTGAGGT
>JBDTYM010000135.1:0-7600 GCA_040005635.1 Dokdonella sp.
GCACGCTCGATCTGCTCGATCCGCAACCCGGCGACCGCGTGCTCGATCTGTTCTGCGGACTCGGCAACTTCACGCTGCCGATCGCGCGCCGCGTCGGCAGCGTCGTCGGCGTCGAGGGCGAGGCTGGTCTCGTCGCGCGCTCGCGCGAGAACGCGCTCGGCAATGGTATCGGCAACGCCGAGTTCTTCGCTGCCGATCTCGCTACCGAACAGCGCGCCACGGCATGGGCGACGCGTCACTACGACAAGCTGCTGCTCGATCCACCGCGCTCAGGCGCTGCCGCCGTGCTCGATTACCTGCCGCGCAAGGACACCCAACGCATCGTTTATGTATCGTGTCATCCGGGTTCACTGGCGCGCGATGCCGGCACGCTGGTCGAGCGGCATGGCTTCAAACTGGCAGCGGCCGGCGTGATGGACATGTTCCCGCACACCGCGCACGTCGAGTCGATCGCGTTGTTCGAGCGTGGCTGAGAGAAGAGCGAGAGCCTTCAACACGAAGCACGCGAAGGGAAAAGACTTGAGTCGCTTTATTCTGGCGCGTTTGCCTACTTCGTGGTCTTCGTGTTTCAAATTTTTATTCCGAGGCAGCAGTGGGCATCGAGATAGAACGCAAATTCCTCGTCATCGGCGAAACCTGGCGCGACCAGGTTTCGCGTAGCGAGGCGATGGTGCAGGGCTATCTGGCCGGCCCGCCCTCCGCACGCTGCTCGGTGCGTGTGCGCGTCGCGGGCGAACAGGCCTTCCTCAACATCAAGTCGGCGACGCCCGGCATTGCGCGCGACGAGTACGAATACGCCATTCCACTGGCCGACGCGCAGCGCATGCTCGCTACCCTGGCCGGCGATGTCGTCGAGAAGCGCCGTCATTACGTCGAGGTCGATGGACATGTGTTCGAGGTCGACGAGTTCGGCGGCGACAATGCCGGTCTGCTCGTTGCCGAACTCGAGCTCGATCATGTCGATGCGAGCCTTCCGCGGCCGGCCTGGCTCGGGCGTGAAGTCAGCGCGTTCGTGCGCTACTACAATCTGAACCTTGCGGCGTATCCCTATTCGCGCTGGAGCGAGGCGGAACGCAATGCGGACGACGCATCCTGACGCGACAATGGCTCCTGCAGAACACCTACGAACTTCATGCTGATCATTGGCCTACCCGGAAAAACCCTGAGCGACGCCGATCGCGCCTGGCTGGCCGCGCCGCAGGTCAGCGGCGTGATCCTGTTCTCGCGCAATTTCGACAACCGCGACCAAGTCACGGCACTGATCGACGACATCCGCAACGAGCGCGCGGATCCATTCCTGCTCTGCGTCGACCAGGAGGGCGGACCGGTGCAGCGTTTTCGCGCCGGTTTCACGCGGCTGCCACCGTTGCTGCGCCTCGGCGAGTTGTTTGCGATCGATCAGCGCGGCGCGATCGCCCGCGCCGAGGAGCATGCCTGGCTGATGGCGAGCGAGATGCGTTCAATCGGCATCGACCTCAGCTTCGCGCCGGTCACCGACCTTGCACGCGGCAATCGCGCGATCGGCGAGCGCGCATTCTCGGCAGACCCGCAAGTTGTCTCGGAGCTGGTGCAGGCGTATCTGCGCGGCATGCGCCTGGCCGGCATGGCGGCGACGATCAAGCATTTCCCGGGACATGGCTCGGTCGCCGAAGACACCCACTTCGATGCCGCGATCGATCCGCGTTCGCTCGACGAACTGCGCGCCACCGATCTGCTGCCCTTTGCCGACGGCGTCGCTGCCGGTGCCGAGGCGGTCATGATGGCGCATGTCACCTATCCGTCAGTCGATCCGCGTGCCGCCGGCTATTCGAGGATCTGGATCCAGGATTTCCTGCGTGGAGAACTCGGTTTTCGCGGCGTCGTCATCGGCGACGACATCGGCATGGCGGCGGCGGAATCGATCGGCGGCATCGGGGCGCGTATCCAGGCGCATCTGCTCGCCGGCTGCGACCTGCTGCTCGCCTGCAATCCGAGCATCGTCGCCGAGGCAATCGCCGCCAGCGTGCATGCCCCGCCGTGCGAACCGGCACAACTCGTGTCGCTGCAGGGCGCGGTTGCGCAGACTTGGGACGCGTTGACGACGAATCCGCAACGCGACGAATTCATCGCGCGCGTAACGGCACTGGACACTTCGATGAATCAGCAGGCTTGACGATGACGACACCGAAACTCTCTTCCGCACTGGCCAGCGCCGAGCGCGTGCATGATCAGGCCACGCTCGGCGCCGCGACTACGCGTATCGGTGCCGAGATCGACGCGCATCTCGACGGTCATCCGGCGATCTTCCTGACCGTCATGCAGGGCGCGCTGATTTTCGCCGGGCAGCTGGCGCCGGCCATCGCGACGCCGTTGACGTTCGACTACGTGCATGCAACACGCTATCGCGGGGCCACGCGCGGCGGCGAACTGACCTGGATCAAGCGGCCATCGATCGAATTCGCCGGCGCGACCGTCCTGCTCGTCGACGATATCCTGGACGAAGGCCATACCTTGAAGGCGATCCGCGATTTCTGCCTGGAGCAGGGCGCCGCGCGGGTACTTCTGGTTGTGCTGTGCGAAAAGCGCCATGGCCGTTGCGTCGAAGGACTGCGCGCCGATTTCGTCGGCGTCGAAGTACCGGATCGCTACGTATTCGGTTATGGCATGGATTATCACGAACAAGGCCGCAACCTGCCGGCCATCTACGCGGTGGACGCATGAGCGAAGCAATCGATCTGGCGGTTATCGGCGGTACCGGCCTGTACAAATTCCCCGGCCTCGAAGCGGCCGAACGCTACGCGGTCGACACACCGTATGGACATCCGTCCGATGCCGTCGTCATCGGCCAGGTCGGCACGCATCGTGTCGCCTTCCTCGCGCGGCATGGCGAGTCGCATACGATTCCGCCGCATCGCGTGAACTATCGGGCGAACCTGTGGGCCTTGCATCATCTGGGCGCGCGTCGCGTGATCGGCGTCAACGCGGTCGGCGGTATCCGCGGCGACATGGGACCGCGCGTGCTGGCCGCGCCGGACCAGATCATCGACTACACGCACGATCGCCTGACCAGTTTCTGCGATGTTGCCGGCGCCGAGGTCAAGCACATCGATTTCAGCGAACCCTATTCGGCCAGCCTGCGCCATCAGTTGCTCGCCGCGGCTGCCAACGCAGGCGTGGCGGTCGTCAACGGCGGCTGCTACGGCGCGACCCAGGGACCACGCCTGGAGACGCGCGCCGAAATTGCGCGCCTGCGCCGCGACGGCTGCGATCTGGTCGGCATGACCGGCATGCCGGAAGCGGCGCTTGCGCGCGAGCTGGAACTCGAATACGCCTGCCTGGCAATCGTCGCCAACTGGGCGGCCGGCTGTGGCGACGAGGCCGAAATAAGCCTGCCCGAGATCTTCGCGAACCTGCAGGCGGCCACCGCCCAGGTGCCTCCGATCATCGGCGCCGTGCTTGCCGGCTGAGACCATGCTGCATCGATGAACGCGCATCAGTGCGCCGCTTCCTGCGCACTGCGACTCGATTTGCCCGGTTGAGCAACTGTTGTTCGCCGGTCAAGTAGATCGATGGGCCGTATCCGTGCAGCCCCGCCCAGACGGGGCCTTCATTTGCGTGCAATCGAGTCTGCTGCGGCGCCGAGGCGTTCGCTGAAGCAGCGCCTACGCGGCGAACTGCAGGCGCGCAAGTTCGGCATACAGACCGCCTTCGCGAACGAGTTCGGCATGCGTACCTTGCGCGACGATGCGGCCGCCATCCATGACCACGATGCGATCCGCGCGCTGCACCGTCGCCAAGCGATGCGCGATCACCAGCGTCGTGCGTCCGTGCATCAAACGCTCCAGCGCGTGCTGCACCAGATGCTCGGACTGCGCATCGAGACTCGACGTCGCCTCGTCGAGGAGCAGGATCGGCGCGTCGCGCAGCAAGGCGCGTGCGATCGCAACACGCTGCTGCTGGCCGCCGGACAGGCGCACGCCGCGTTCGCCGAGGTAGGTCTGGTAATTCTCCGGCAATGCATCGAGGAATTCGTGCGCTTCGGCCGCGCGTGCCGCCTCGATCACTTGCGCTGAGTTTGCACCGGTGCGGCCGAAACCGATGTTGTCGGCCGCGCTGGCGCCGAACAGTACGGGATCCTGCGGCACCAGCGCGAAGGCGCCGCGCAGTTCCGGCAGAGCGAGTGCGCGCAGGTCGACGCCGTCCAGCGTAACGCGCCCGGACAGCGGATCGTGGAAGCGCAGCAATAACTGGAAAACCGTACTTTTGCCGGCACCGGACGGGCCGACCAGGGCGACGGTCTGGCCCGGCTCGATGCTGAGCGAGAAGTCGTGCAGCGCCGCGCGGTCCGGCCGCGACGGATAGCGAAACTCGACGTTCTCGAAACGGATCGCGCCGCGTACCGGTTGCGCCAGTGTCTGCGCGCTGGCGGGCGACTGGATCTGTGCGCGCGTGTCGAGCAGTTCGCCGATGCGCCCGAGCGCGCCGGCTGCGCGCAGCACTTCGCCCCAGACTTCGGTCAACGCGCCGACTGAACCGGCGGCGAGCACCGCATACAGCACGAACTGACTCAGCACGCCGGCGGCCATGGTCCCGGCAATCACCGCCTGTGCGCCGGCCCACAGCACCAGCGTGATCGCGCCGAAGGTCAGCAGGATCACCAGCGCGGTCAAGGTACCGGTCGTCGCAATACGCTTCTTCGCGGTCGCGAAGGCGCGTCCGACGGCGCCTGCGTAGCGCGCGGACTCGTCCGGCTCGCGCGTGTACGCCTGTACCGTGTGCACGGCATTCAGCGCCTCGCTGGCGGTGGCTGAGGCATCCGCGATGCGATCCTGGCTCTCGCGCGAAAGCTTCGCCACGCGACGGCCGAAAATCACGATGGGCAGAATCACGGCCGGAATCACCAGCGCCGTGAAACCGGCCAGACGCGGACTGGTGACGATCATCGAAGCCGACGCGCCGATCAACATGACGACGCTGCGCAAAGCAACCGACAATGTCGAGCCGACCACGGTCTGCACCAGTTCCGTGTCGGCAGCGAGGCGCGACACCAGTTCACCGGTGCGCGTGCGCTCGTAGAACGCCTGGTCCAGCGTCAGCAGGTGATCGTAGAGACGCCGGCGCAGGTCCGCGGCGACGCGTTCGCCGAGCAGGGCGACGCAGAAATAACGTCCGGCAGTCGCGATTGCGAGCAGTGCGGCGACCGCGAACAAACCGAGAAAGCTCGCATTGATCGCCGCCGCGTTGGCCTGCGTGAAGCCATGGTCGATCATCACGCGCACGGCTTGCGGCAGGGTCAGCGTCGCCGCCGACGACAGCGCCAGAAAGCCGAGCCAGCTGGCGATGAGGCCGCGATACGGGCGCAGGTAGGGCAGCAGGCGGGTGAGCGAACGCAGGCGACGCGGAGATTCGGCAGGCTTGTCGGTCATCGGCGCGAGGCGGCTGTGGTTACCCAACAGGTGCGGGCAGGTGCGCCGCGTTCAAGACGGCATTTCGATGCGCGCGCGGCCGCGCGTGAGGTCGCGCAGGAATGTCGTCAGTGCGGCGACGTGCTCGTCCGCCACATCGAGATCGAATTCAACGCCGTCCGCGTCGGCCCGTTCGATCTGCTTGATGGCATCGAAGTCGTGCAGCCGCGCATGCAACGCCGCCGCTGCCGCGAAGTCGCAGCGTACGCGGATGCGCCGACGCTCGACCAGGGCGCGTTTCGGCGCCAGCCGCAGGCATTCGGCAGCGCAGCCGCCGTAGGCGCGCACGAGGCCGCCGACGCCAAGTTTGACGCCGCCGAACCAGCGCGTGACGACGACGACAACACGATCCAGCCGCTGTCCTTCGATCGCAGCAAGGATCGGTCGGCCCGCGCTGCCAGCGGGCTCGCCGTCGTCGTTGAAGCGATAGTTCGTGCCGATCTTGTAGGCCCAGCAATGGTGCGTCGCCTCACGTGTGCTGACACGCGCGACGAAGGCGAGCGCGACATCCGCATCGTCTACGCTGCCGGCCTGCGCAAGAAAGCGGCTCTTCTTGATGTCCTGCTGCAGACGGGCATCGCCGGCAAGTGTCAGCGCCGAAGTCATCGTGCCGACATCATTGCCACGCTGTCAGAGATTGGACGAAGCGGCAGCGAGCCGCAATCGCGCATGGGCGCTTTCAACTCAGTCGCTGAGCGCACGCAGCTCGTCCGAAATCTGCCAGTCCGGGTGTGCTCGCCGGAACAGCTGCAGGCTTTCGATTGCCTGTTGACGGCGTCCCTGGCGCAGCAGCTGCTGGATATGTGCCAGCCAGTCCTGCGGCGCAAGCTGCATGTCGCGGCGCAATTCGGCTGAGCTGGTCGGTGCCGGGCCGGTGGCCGAGCGGGCCGCTTTCGGCGCGAGAGAGGCGGCAGCGTCCGTGCTCGGTGTCGACTCTTCTTCGCGTGCCGCCGAGCCGGCCAGGTTGCCTTTCGCTTCAGCGTTCGCCGATGCTGCGGTGGCAGCTTTTTCGACCGACGGAAACGGCTCGCTCTGCACCGGCGGCGGGGCAATGGCTGCAGGTGGCCGAGGTAGCTGCACAGCCTCTTTCTTCAACGTGTCCGCGTTCGGTGCTGCCTGGCGGTGTTGCAATTCCACGGGTGCGGCCGGTGCGGGCGCCGCAGGTTGTGCGGTGACCGCATCGGCTGCAGCCGGCGCGCGGTCTTGCTTGCGCAGATCCGACTCGTCCAACGGCTGCACGGGCACGTAGGTCGGTGCACTGCGCGTGGCTTCGAACGACGGCTGATGCAAGGCATCCTGGCCGACGTGCCAGGCGACTCCGGCGGCAAGCACGATGCCGGCCGCCGAACCGAGTGCGACCATCCAACGCTGGCGGCGCGGTGGCCGGCCATGCACAGCGCGCGCGGCTTCACCCAGTACGTTGCGATCCAGCCGCCGTGGCGGCTCCATCCGCGGCAGGCGTCGGTACAGCGAGCCGAGCTCGCCGCCGTCGTCGGCGAGCAGGCGTTGCAGATCGTCGTCGGGCTTGCGTGGCGTCGTCACGTGGCGAACCTCGCGCGAATGCGTGCCAGCGCATAGCGCAGGCGCGACTTCACGGTCTCGCGTCCGGCACCGGTGATCTCACCGATCTCGTCAAGGCCGAGACCGCCCTCGATGCGCAGCAGGAAGGCGACACGCTGTTCCTCCGGCAGTTCCTCGAGCGCGAGCTGCAGGCGGCGGCGTTGTTCGAACTCGCTCAATGCGCGATCGGGTTGCTCCGATTCCGGCGCGTCGAGATTGCGCAGCACTGTTTCGGTTTCCTCGGCCGAGGCTTGCGGGCGTTGACGACGGAAGCGATCGATGACGAGGTTATGCGCAATCTGCAGCATCCAGGTGGTGAATTTCGCCTCCGGCCGGTAGCGCTCGCGCGCCGCAATCAGCCGGCTCCAGGTTTCCTGGAACAGCTCATCGGCATCGGCGCGCTGGCGCAGGTTGCGCAGCAGGAAGCGGTACAACATGCCGCGGTGGCGCCGGTAGAGCATCTCGAAAGCGAGCAGGTCGCCTCCGGCGTAAGCGAGCATCAGTTCCTCGTCGGTTTTCGGATCCCCCATGCGTCGAAGCGTACGGCAAACCGCCGCAAGACGTCACGGGCATCCGGCGCGGCATACAACGCCGCG
>JBDTYM010000136.1:0-7536 GCA_040005635.1 Dokdonella sp.
CGGACTTCTTGATGTTGGCGGTGAGCTTGCGCAGCGCCTGGCTCATCAGGCGCGCCTGCAGGCCGACGTGCGAATCGCCCATCTCACCCTCGATTTCCGCCTTCGGTGTCAGCGCGGCGACCGAGTCGATGACGACCACGTCGACGGAGGCCGAGCGCACCAGCATGTCCGCGATCTCGAGCGCCTGTTCGCCGGTGTCAGGCTGCGAAACCAGCAGGTCGTCGACATTCACGCCGAGCTTCTCGGCATACGTCGGATCGAGTGCGTGCTCGGCATCGATGAACGCGGCGGTACCGCCATTGCGCTGGCAGCTGGCGATGACCTGCAGGGTCAGGGTGGTTTTTCCCGAAGATTCCGGCCCGTAGATTTCGACGACGCGACCGCGTGGCAGCCCGCCGACACCGAGCGCGATGTCGAGTCCGAGCGAGCCGGTCGAGACGACTTCGATCGCCTCGTTGACGCGGTCGCCCATGCGCATCACCGCGCCCTTGCCAAACTGCTTCTCAATCTGGCTGAGCGCGGATGCGAGCGCCTTGCGCTTGTTGTCGTCCATTGTGTGATCCTCTTCGATGCGATTCATGCGGCGAGCGTGCCGCGGCGAAGTCTCAGGTCGTAAGACTCGGGCTGCCTGCGATTATCCCACAGCGGGTCGACGCCGCGATCCGCCACTGCCGCTTCAACTCGTAAGAATCCGGCGCACGCCATCGAGCGCAGCGGCCACCGTCTGTCGACGCACCGCCTCGCGGTCGCCGTTGAAATGAAAGAGCTCCGAACGGGCATAGCCGCCACGTCGTTTCCAACCGATCCACACTGTGCCGACCGGCTTGTCCGGCGTACCGCCGCTCGGTCCGGCGACGCCGGTCACCGCGACCGCAACGCTGGCGCCGTAGCGTGCCAGCGCGCCGGATACCATTTCGACGACGGCCTCCTGACTGACTGCACCGGCTCGCTCCAAGGTCTGCGCACGCACGCCGAGCAATGCTTCCTTGGCCTCGTAGCTATAAGCGACGACGCCGCATTCGAACCAGCCCGAACTGCCAGGAATGTCGGTCAGTGCTTTCGCGATCCAGCCGCCTGTGCAGGACTCCGCGGCAACCAGACTCAGGCCGCGCGCATGCAGCAGTTCGCCCACGCCTGCGGAGAGCGTGAACAGAGCCGCATCGGTGGTCAGTTGCAAGGCCGTCATGGCCGATTCCGATCGAGCTTTGGCACGGGCATACGTCGTCGATCAATCAGCGCTCAAGCATACCTCCGGCACGCCGCGCGCGCCTATCGCACGCGCATCTCAATCCACATCGAGCGAGCGCCCTACCGCCACCGCCCGCCCGGCGGTGTCGACTGCGACCATGACGAATTCGCCCGCCGTAGCGAGCTGCTGCTCGGCGCCTGGCGTCGCTTCGCGCGACAGGGACACACGTACGGTCATCGAGCTGCGGCCGACACCGACCACCGTCGCGACGAGCTCGACGATGTCACCGAGCTTGACCGCCGCACGGAAATCGATGCGATCGGAGCGCGCCGTGACGACGGTACACCCGCAAAAGCGGCTGGCTGCGAGGAACGCCGTCTTGTCCATCCACGCCAGTGCCTGGCCACCGAACAGGCCGCCCAGGTGATTGCAGTGATGCGGGAAAACGATCTCGATGCAGCGCGCCTGGTGGCTGCGAACCTGTTCAGAACGCGTGATCAAAACTTACCTCGCCCTCGACCGCGACCTGGTAGGCGGAGACGCGGCGCTCGAAGAAGTTGGTGAGTTCCTGCACGTCCTGCAGCTCCATGAACGGGAACGGGTTGCGTGCCCCGTAGCGCAGCGGCAAACCGAGCATCGCGAGTCGCTGGTCGGCGACGTATTCCAGATACTGACGCATCTCTTTCGTCGTCATGCCGACAACGCCGCCGGCAAGCACGTCTTCGGCGAACAATGTCTCGCAGTCGACGGCTTCGGCGATCATCGTGCTGACCTGCTCGGCCCATTCGGCGTCGAACAATTCCGGCTGCTCGCTCTGCACCGTGTGCAACACCTCGAAGGCAAAGCCCATATGCGCGGATTCATCGCGGAACACCCAGGCCGTGCCGGCGGCGAGCCCCGGCAGCAACCCGCGTGAGCGCAAGAAATACACATAGGCGAACGCCGCGAAGAAGAACAGGCCTTCGATGCAGGTCGCAAAGCAGGTGAGGTTGAGTAGGAACTGGCGCTTGTCCGTGTCGCTCTCGATGCGCTGCAGATGCTGGATCGAATCGATCCAGCGCTGGCAGAACGCCGCCTTGGCACGGATCGACGGAATGTTCTCGACCGCGGCGAATGCCTGGGCGCGCCGTTCCGGCTGCGGGATGTAGTTGTCGAGCAGGGTCAGGTAGAACTGCACGTGCAGCGCTTCCTCGTACAACTGACGCGACAGGTACATGCGCGCTTCCGGCGCATTGATGTGCTTGTATAGATTCAGCACGAGGTTGTTCGCGACGATCGAATCACCGGTGGCGAAGAACGCGACGAGGCGTTCGATCAGATGACGATCGGCCGCCGTCATGCGCTGCGTGAGATGGCCGAGGTCGATCTGGAAATCGATCTCTTCCACGCTCCAGGTGTTCTTGATCGCACCGCGGTACATCTCGTAGAACTGCGGGTAGCGCATCGGCCGCAGGGTGAGGTCGAAGCCGGGGTCGAGGAGATGCGATGGAGGTGAAGCTGTGTTCATTGCGAATCCCAAGTTGAAGCCGTCATTGCCGCCCAAAATTGCCATCGTCATTCCCGCGAAAGCGGGAATCCATTGGACGTGACAAAAAAAGAAACTGGATTCCCGCTTTCGCGGGAATGACGAAGAGAAGTTACTGACATGCCTCGCACATCTCCGGATTCTCCAGTGAGCAGAAAACCGCTTCGGCATCCGTCACAGGTTTCGCCGCCGCAGGCGCCGTCACGGTTGCCTTGGCGATCCGTGTGGCCGGACGCGAACGAAGGTAATAGGTCGTCTTCAGGCCCTGCTTCCACGCATACATGTACATGCTCGACAACTGGCCGATGTTCGGGCTCTCGATGAACAGATTGAGCGACTGGCTCTGGTCGATGAACGCCCCGCGTTCGGCCGCCATGTCGATCAGCGCGCGCATTGGCAGTTCCCACACGGTGCGATAGATCGTCTTCAACTCGGCCGGCAGTTCGGCAATCGTCTGTACCGAGCCTTCGGCGAGCTTGATCGCGTCGCGGATGTCGGCAGTCCACAAACCGAGCCGCTTCAGCTCGTCGACCAGGTAGCGATTCACCTGCAGGAAATCACCGGACAGTGTTTCGCGCTTGAACAGGTTCGACAGCTGCGGCTCGATGCATTCGTAGCAGCCGGCGATCGAGGCGATCGTCGCGGTCGGCGCGATCGCGATCAGCAGCGAGTTGCGCAGGCCGTGCGCCTTGATCTCCTCGCGCAGCGCATCCCAGCGCAGCGTGTCGCGCGGACTGACGTTCCATGCGTCGAACTGCAGCTCGCCATGAGCAGCGCGTGTCTCCGCGAACGCCGCATGGGCGCCTTTCTCACGCGCCAGTTCGAGCGACGTGCGCAGTGCCCAGTAGTAGATTTCCTCGGAGATGCGCGCCGACAGGTCGCGCGCAGCGGCGCCGTCGAACGGCAGGCGCAACGCGAAGAACAGATCCTGCAGGCCCATCAGTCCGAGACCGACCGGACGCCAGCGCAGGTTCGAGCTGCGCGCCGTATCGATCGGGTAGAAGTTGAGGTCGATCACGCGGTCGAGCTGACGCACCGCGATCTGTACGGTATGCGCGAGTTTGTCGAAGTCGAACGCGACGCCGTCGTGATGCTGCGACAGATTGATCGAGCCCAGGTTGCACACCGCCGTCTCGCCGGCACTGCTCACTTCGATGATCTCGGTGCACAGGTTCGACAGGTGCACTGCGTTGTCCGATCTGGCGGTCTGGTTGCACGCGCGATTGCACGCGTCCTTGAACGTCATCCAGCCGTTGCCGGTCTGCGCCAGCGTGCGCATCATGCGCGCGTAGAGATCGCGCGCCTGCACGGTCTTCTTCGCCAACCCCTGCGCCTCAGCCTGCACATACGCATTCTCGAATGCCTCGCCCCACAGATCCGGAAAGTCCGGCACGTCCTTCGGATCGAACAGTGACCACGCAGCGTCCGTATCGACGCGACGCATGAACAGGTCCGGCACCCAGTTGGCGAGATTGAGATGATGCGTGCGGCGTGCGTCGTCGCCGGTGTTTTCGCGCAGTTCCAGGAACGCCTCGACATCGGCATGCCACGATTCGAGGTACACGCAGGCGGCGCCCTTGCGCTTGCCGCCCTGGTTGACCGCAGCCACCGAGGAATCGAGCGTCTTCAGCCACGGCACGATGCCGTTGCTGAGACCATTGGTCGAGCGGATCAGCGAACCTTCCGAACGCACGCGGTGCCAGGCCAGGCCAATGCCACCGGAGAATTTCGACAGCAGCGCGACATCGCGATACTTGTCGTAGATCGATTCCAGCGAATCGTCCGGCGAATCGAGCAGGAAGCAACTCGACAGCTGCTCGTGTCGCGTACCCGCATTGAACAGCGTCGGCGAACTCGGCACGTAGTCGAGTGCGGCGAACTGCTGATACAGCTCGATCGCATCGCTTGCCGTCTCGCTGAGTGCGCAGGCAACGCGCAACCAGAATTGCTGCGGCGTCTCGATGACCTGACGCTGGGTCGGATGCTTCAACAGATAACGGTCGTACAGCGTGCGCAGGCCGAAATACTCGAAGCGCAGCGAGTGGCGCGCGTCGATCGCATCGTTGAGCTTGCGTGCGTTTGCTTCGACGAACGCGAGCACGCGCTCGTTGATCAAGCCGGCGTCGTAGCCGAGGCGGATCGACTGCGAGAACGAATACACGCCTAGCCCCTGCACTTCCTTGTCGATGTAGCCGGCGAGCAGGCGCGCGGCGACCTTCGAATATTCCGGTTCCTCTGCGATGAACGAGGCGGCGGTGCGGATCGACAGCTCGTCGAGTTCGCGCGTGCCGGCACCGTCGTAGAGGCCGGCGATCGTCTTCAGCGCGACGCGCATCGGCTCGGCGTCGGCCAGCCCTTCGCAGCAACGCGTGACCGCGCGCACGATCTTGTTGAGATCGACCGGCTCCTTGGCGCCGGAGCGTTTGGTCACCTGCATCGAGACCGGGCCTGCATGCGGGGCGGTCAGGCGGAAGCCCGACTGCGCCGGAGACTGCACAGGCGCAGCCGCGGCAACGATCGTTTCGGCGATCGCTTCGGGGGTGGATTCGGATATGGACATGGCGTGCGTTCCCTTTCATCAGCGGATGAGCCCGCAGCAGAAAGGCACGGCGACGCACGGGCTGAGACACCGCGATCCGCCGGCCCCGCTCCCGCGAGCGAACCGTAGTACCTGGCGGATGGAAAGCACGAAAGCCGAGCGGACTCCGGACGGAGCGCAGCGGTTCCCGGCCTGTCCCTCCCGCGAGGACTCAACCCATTCGTCGCGCCTGTTGGCGCAACGGTCGCAGCAGGTTTTCGGACTTTCGGGCGCAAGGCTTGCGCCTCACCTAGTGGGCGTCGCTTCCCGGGCCGCGAAGCCCAGTGCACGTTGACGCCGTTCGTTCCCGATCACCGCTGCGGGGCAGCTCCGGAATTGCACCGGATTCTCTCGCACCTTTTCGGCTGCGCACCCAGATGTTGTGCCGGGCGACTGCGACCGACACAAGATATGCCCTCCGTCATGGAATCGCAATCGAAATTTTAGTTCGCCGTGCAGGTCGCCATTGCAGGCTAAACTTCGTGGCTCGCCGCGCCCTCAGACGACCCGGAAGCACATCATCAACACCGCCGAACACACCCCCCTGATGCGCCAGTACTTCGCCGCCAAGGCGGACTATCCGGATACGCTCGTGCTGTTCCGCATGGGCGATTTCTACGAGCTGTTCTACGACGATGCGCGCAAGGCCGCGCGCCTGCTCGACATCACCCTCACCCAGCGCGGCGCGTCGGCCGGTGCGCCGATTCCGATGGCCGGCGTGCCGTATCACGCGGTCGAAGGCTATCTCGCGCGACTGGTGCGGCTCGGCGAATCGGTCGCGATCTGCGAGCAGATCGGCGATCCGGCGTTCGCCAAGGGGCTGGTGGAGCGCAAGGTCGTGCGCGTCGTCACGCCGGGCACGGTCACCGATGCCGCGCTGCTGGAGGAACGCCGCGACAACCTGCTGCTGGCCATTGCAGGCAGCGCGAGTGGCACGGCCTACGGCCTCGCCTGGGTCGATCTCTCGGCCGGGCGCTTCCTGCTCAGCGAAGTCGCCGATGCCGAATCGCTCGCCGCCGAACTCGCACGCTTGACGCCGGCCGAAACCTTGATCGGCGAGGATGTCGTCTGGCCGAAGTTCGTCGCTGGGTTGCCCGGCTTGCGCAAGCGCGCGCCGTGGCATTTCGACAGCACAACCGCCACGCGCGAACTCGCGCGCTTCTTCGGCACGCGCGATCTGTCCGGCTTCGGCTGCGAGGGCATGTCGCTGGCAATCGCTGCAGCGGGCGCCCTGCTAGGCTATGTCGAGGAGACGCAGAAATCCGCGCTGCCGCATCTGACCGGTCTTGCCGTCGAAAACGCCGGCGAGACGATCGCGCTCGACGCGGCGACGCGACGCAACCTCGAACTCGATACGCACGCAAGCGGGAATACGGAATTCACCCTGCTCGGCGTGCTCGACCGCAGCATCACGCCGATGGGCGCGCGCCTGCTGCGACGTTGGCTTCACCGGCCGCTGCGCGCACGCGACACATTGCGCTGGCGCCAGCAGGCGATCGAAACACTGATCGACCGCCGCCGCTTCGAGCCCTTGCGCGAGATCCTGCGCGGCATCGGCGATCTCGAACGCATTCTCGCGCGCGTCGCGCTGCGCTCTGCGCGTCCGCGCGATCTGTCGACGCTGCGCGACGGGCTGCTGCTGGCTCCACGGCTGCGCGAAGTATTTACTTTTGCGCTCATCCTCGAGCGCGAGAATGAAGAAGCGGCCGTCCATGGCCGCAGTCTTCAACAAGGCGCCAGCGACAGCCCGCTGCTCGGTGAACTCCTCACTTGCCTCGGCGAGCACGCCGACACGGCCGCGCATCTGGCCGCAGCCGTGGTCGACATGCCACCCGCCTTGCAACGCGACGGCGGCGTGATCCGCGAGGGCTTCGACGCCGAGCTGGACGAGCTGCGACGGCTGTCGACGAATGCGAACCAGTTCCTGATCGAGCTGGAAGAGCGCGAGAAGGCCGCGAGCGGCATCCCGACCTTGAAGGTCGGCTACAACAGCGTGCATGGCTACTACATCGAGATCAGCAAGGCGCAGGCGGACAAGGCGCCGAACCACTACACGCGGCGGCAGACCCTGAAAGGCGCGGAGCGTTACATCACCGAAGAGCTGAAGTCGTTCGAAGACAAGGTGTTGTCCGCGCGCGAACGTTCGCTGATGCGCGAACGCGCACTCTACGAGGCGCTGCTCGACACCTTGATCGGGCAGCTGGCGCCGCTGAAGCTCGCCGCCGCCGCGATCGCCGAACTCGA
>JBDTYM010000137.1:0-7488 GCA_040005635.1 Dokdonella sp.
GCGTTCAACATTCTTCTCCCGCGCGATCGCCGCTGGAGTCTTCCGCTCTGCCTGCTCGGCAATCTTCCCGTGCTGCATGGTCTTGCGTACCTGTTCACTTCCTTGCCGAAGAGTGCCCCGTGACCGAACCCGCCGTTCCTGACCTCAGCGTGCTGATCCCCTGCTTCAATGAAGCAAAGACCCTCGAGCGCGTCGTGCGCGCCGTCCTTGCTTCGCCTGTCCCATCGCTGCAAATCGTGCTGGTCGACGATGGCTCGACCGACGGCACGCGCGAACTCCTGCGCTCGCAACAACTCGGCCTGCGCGAGGGGATCGACAAGGTGATCTTGCACGAGCGCAATCGCGGCAAGGGCGCCGCCCTGCGCAGCGCGATCGCCGCCGCGGACGGCAAGGTGATGGTGATCCAGGACGCGGACCTCGAATACGACCCGGCCGAATACCCGCGCGCACTCGCCCTCATCACCTCCGGCCGCGCCGATGTCGTTTACGGCTCACGCTTCGTCGGCAGCGAGGCGCATCGGGTCGTGTATTTCTGGCACATGGTCGGCAACCGTTTTCTCACGCTGATCTCGAACATGTTCACGAACTTGAACCTGACCGACATGGAGACCGGCTCGAAGATGTTCCGGCGCGAAGCGATCGCCGGCATCGTGCTCGAAGAAGACCGCTTCGGTATCGAACCCGAGCTCACCGCCAAGCTCGCGCGCAAAGGCTGCGTGTTCTACGAGGTCGGCATTTCCTATTTCGGACGCACCTATGCCGAGGGCAAGAAGATTGGATGGCGCGACGGCGTGCGGGCGATCGTTGCGATACTCAAGTACAACCTGCGGGCGTAAGTTGCCATATGGAAGTGTCTCTGACTCCGTTGCGCATCATCCAAAAGACCGGTGCGCGCCGGACTCGCGAGATGTTTCCCTGATTCATCTCACCCTGACAGAAGGAAACCAAGTAGCCGGACTGCCGAGCCGATCAAAATCCAGCCGATCGCCGACGGAGCCCATTGATGACGTGCGCATCGAACACCCGGAGCCTCCCATGCAGTGGACCTCGCTGACCCGCCTCGCCACGGCCGTCGCCGTTGCCGGATTGTTGAGTGGTTTCACGTTCACACGCCAGCACATCACCGAAGCGGCGCCGGTGGATCCGACCGCACCGTTTTTCGGCAGCGGACTTGTCATCGGGCCCGAACAACAGCTGGCCAACGTCGTCAAGCATGTGCCGCTGAAGATGCGCGCCTACAAATGGCTGCTGCGAAAAGGCGATACGCAATACATCCCTGGTTTGCGGCGCGAAACGGATTGCTCCCTCAGCGAGCTGTACGTCGATCTTGCCAACTACACCATCGCGCAGACACGCGCGCGATTCGAGGACGGCCTGCGCGTCGCGGCCGGCTTGGCCGGGCCGGCAGGGTCGTATCCGAACGGTTGCGCTGATCCCGTAGTCGGCATCGCCGCACAATATGTCGCAGGCGGCCGGCTGCCGAATGGAAACTTCTATGGCGCCGGTCCGGATTTTCATCAGGACCAGAACATCGTCGTCTATCTCAGCGACGGACAGACGCTGCTCGATCAGCACGACATCGTGCTTGCGCCGAGCGATTCGACGCAGCAGGTCGAATCGCTGGCGGTCGGTGATTTCAACCACGATGGCTATCCCGACTACGCCGTGACGATGGGCGCCTACGGGGCCAACGCCAGCGCGCGCCTGGCCATCCTTCTCGGCGACGGCGTCGGCGGCTATTCGACGCCAACGTACTACACGCTGATTTCTGCGGCACCCGGCAGCAACAGTCCGGCGGGCGCCGGCGGTTTCACGATTGCGGATTTCAACGGCGATACCTTTCCGGACATCGCTGTCACGGCGGCGTCCGGATCCAGCCAGAACCTGCTCGTGCTGTTCGGTCAGGGCGATGGCACGTTTGCCGCGCCGAGCAGTGTCGCCAGCGGTGTCACTCGCGACGTGGTCAGCGCAGACTTCAACGGCGACGGCAAGCTCGATCTCGGCACGGGCGACGGCCAGATATTGTTTGGCGATGGCAGCGGCAGTTTCGCGCTGCAAGATGGGCAGCGCTTCCCCTCCGGCCGTCTCGCCGTCGGCGACTTCAATCACGATGGGCACGCAGATCTCGTAATTTACCCGCAAAGCGGCGACGGTACGCCCGTCTATATCTACCTCGGTGACGGCAGCGGGCATTTCACGCAGGCAGGCAGCGGCTACGCGACCGGCTACGGCGCAGGGATCGCCACGCTGGCGGTGACCGATATCGATGGGGATGGCAACGCGGATGTCGTGATCGGCTCCGCCGGAGCCGGACTGTATGGTCCCAGCATCAACACGCAGGGACAGACGCATTTCCTGCTCGGCCGTGGCGACGGCAGCTTGGCCAGTCCGCCGCTGTTCGACAATGCCGTGATGGTAGTCGCCGATTTCAATCGGGACGGCCACGCCGACTTGCTGGCGCTGGACGCGTCCGGTGTGCATCCGCTGCTCGGCGACGGCGCCGGCAACTTCCAGGCGGGGACATCTTCGGCAATCGACTTCAGCTCAGGCAACGGTAGCGCGCAAGCCTGGCTGGCTCTGGATCTCAATGGCGACGGCAAGATGGATCTGGTAGCGACACAGAGCAGTCCGGGGCTGCCGTCCGGCTTCATCCACACACGATTGGGCAATGGCGACGGCACCTTCCACGCCAACGGCGGCGACCTCGCAACCACGTTTGCTACGGGTTCTTACGGCTACGGCAATGCCAGCATACCGGCGGTTGCGGATTTCGATGGCGACGGCAAGAAGGACCTCGCCATCGTCGGCTATTCGACGACTGCGAGTGCGCTCTATCTGATTCGCGGCAACGGTGACGGCAGTCTGCAAACCCCACAGGCGGTCGACACCAACCTGATAGGCAATGGCAATCCCCCGGGCAGTGTCGCCACAGCCGACTTCAACGGTGACGGCCACGCCGATCTGGTGGTCGCCGATGCCGGACGGCCGTTCGACAGCACGCCGGTGACGGGCGGCGTGCGCGTCTATCGCAACCAGGGCGCGGGCAGTTTCGACGCGGCCGTGGTACTGCCCGGCCCGATGTATCCCGAAGGCCTTGCCGTCGGCGACGTCAACGGTGATGGCCACGCCGATATCGTCGTCACCTCTGCGCAGGCAGCGTTCGGCACCGACACGCTCTATGTATTCCTCGGCAATGGCGACGGAACGTTCCAAGGCGCGCGCACGCAAGTCCTCGACGACGCGTTCTACCAGTCGATCGCGATCGCAGACGCGGACGGCGATGGCAAAGCCGACCTCGTGCTAGCCAACTGCTGCGGCCTGACGTTCGCCCGATTCGCGCGCGGCGACGGCACTGGCAACTTCTCGCTGGGCGGCATCCTTCCGCTGACGGTTTCGCCGAGTGGCTTGATGCTCGCCGACCTGCGCGGCAGCGGGCACCCGGATTTGCTCGCCCTGGGTGGAGACTCGTTCGCGCCGCGGCTGCGGGTGTTTCTCAATACGTTCAGGGATTTTATTTTTCAGGACGGCTTCGAATCGAATTGAAGAGAGCGGCTAGCGCGCAGCGGGAAAATCTCCATTGCGGGATGAAAATGAACCTGGAACCGATTGTGTCGCAACGATTGCGTCGTGCCCGATCAACGCAGCGCAGATGCCACGTCATTGACCAGGCGCACCAGGCCGCGCATGTCGAAATTCGGTGGGTCGAGTGTGGAGCCGAGCCGCACGATCACCAGTCTTCTCGAGGGCACGATGAGGATGCGCTGCCCATTCTTGCCGGAGGCAAAGTAGGCATCGCCGGGCATGCCGGCGATGAGGTGGCTGCCATCTGCGTTGGTTCCGCTATTCGTCCAGAAACCCGAGCCGTAGGCGCTGTCGAGCGTCTGCTGGCTGGCATAGGCGCTCCAACCCGCAGGCAGGACGCGATGGCCATCGACCACGCCGTCGTCCAGGTAGAGCTGCCCGAAGCGGGCCCAATCGCGTGCCGAGGCGTAGATGCGCGTGGAACCCACCAGGGTCTGCGCTCCATCGAATTCCATCAGCACGTGGTGCATGCCGAGCGGGGCGAACAGTTCGCTGTGCGCGAACTCGATCAAACCGGCTGCGCCACCCCCTACGATGTCGCGCAGCACACCGCCGAGGATCAGCGTATCGCCGCTGGTGTATTCCCACCGCGTGCCGGGCGGAATTCGCAACGAGGCATTCGCGGCGAAAGCCGCCATGTCCTTGCGCAGGAACAACATGGTGGATACCGGATCGAACCCGCTGTCGTCCTCGGCAAGATCGAGGCCCGACGTCATCCGTGACAGCTGATCGAGCGTGATGTCGTGCCTTGGGTCGCCCGGTGCCTGCCAAGCCGATACAGGCGCCCGCATGCCCATGTCCAGCCTGCCCTGCCGCACCAGGACGCCGAGCAGCGCGTTGACGACCGACTTGCTCATCGAGTAACCGAGTTGCGATGTTTCCGGGCCAAATCCCTCGGCATAGCGCTCGGCGATGAGCTTTCCTTCATGCATCACCACGACCGCATGCAGCTTGCGGCGCGGTCCAGTCGGCGGTTCCTCGAACGCGCGTGCAAGCGCATCGACAATGGCGGGATCAGGATTGACGACGATCGAGGCTTCGAGCGCTGGTACAGGCGGCAGCGCTGAGCGCGCCGCCTGCAGCGTAGCGACGTCCGGGGTCATCACGGCGAGCGCGCAGCCGTAGCCCGGGTAGAAGGCTGCTTCGCTGGCAAGGCGGCCAAGCCATTCGACGCTGATCGTGTGCTGCGCGGCGTCGATGTCGTAATGCAGATTCGGCAGCAGCATGCGCAGGCCGCCCATGAGCGCAATATCCTCGGCAAACGCCCGCTCCGGCGCCAGACCGGAAACGAACACGTCTGCGCAGAGCGTCTGGGCGACGCTGGCAGTGGCGACTCGCAGCGCCTGATCCGGTCGTTTCCACACAATCAGGGCTGCGACGACGAGCAAAAGCACGAACGCGATGAGGACCGTACTTCGTTTCTTCACGCGTTTCGACACGCACTCACCTCACCGAAATACGCAAAATACGCGACGCACCCTATTCGCGTGAACGGAACCCCACAAGGACCGAAAATGAACCTGAAACCTTTTTCTGTGGAACCTTTTTCTAAAATCGTCCCTGACACCTTTTTCCTGACACCTTTTTCCCATTGCTCGCGTCAGTCGATCCCTGACGACACGCCCAACATGTCGCTTCCAACGGTGACGAGCGCGAACAGTAGCGTGAACACGATGGCGCCCGCGAGGCTCGTACCTCCCCGTCGCACGAGTTCCGCGCGCAGGCTCGAAGGGTCGCGGCCGGGAGAAATCGTGCGCACAGCACGCTCGAACTGCTTTCGATAGAGAGCGTTGCCAACGCAGGCGATCACGACGTTCAACGCGATGCTGATCGCGTATGACAGCAAGACCGACACCTCGAGCCGGCTCTCGATCATCGATTCGACGACAACGAAAGCGAGCCACGCGAATGCGGGGCCGTACATCTTCCGATACAGCAGCCACGAGGGTCCCAGCAGGAACGCGGACCAGTTCCACGCATGCCCGCCCGATCCGGCCAGGCCCCAGCTAAGCAGGTAGAACGCGTGGTTTGAACCGATGAAGAGTCTCGCGGCTTCCAGCATGTCGGGTGGAAGCTCTGGATCCGGGGCCAGCGCAGCGGGCGCGATTGATCCGGAGGGAACGCTCGAGACGATGCTGGAGAGAGGGATCCAATCGGCATTGGTCGTGCGTCGCCCGCGTCCCTGCGCATCCAGACGTCCCGCGCGAACTTCGGTTTCGAGCCAGGCCAAGGGGACCGGACCGCGTGTGGCTCCGTCAATCTCGATATGCCAGTCCATGCCGTCGGAGGGCGCAACCGTGACTTCGATGCCGATGGTGGCCAACCGCTGACGCACCGCTGCAAGGGCCTCGACGTCGTCCGATCTGCGCACGATGACGGGCGCGGCGGCGATCACCTGGGTCGCGAACTCGGCCGCGCTCATGCCGAGTGCGGCGGCCGCATGGGCGGCCACGTCGGGCGAGTCGCGCGCCTCGGGTATACGACCGACGATGACGAGCGCGTGCATGGGAATTCCTGGACGAAGTCGTGAGGTGGAAAGGTGAACTCGCGAAACCAGGAAAAGGTGTCAGGAAAAGGTGTCAGAGACAATTTCCGGAAAATGGAACACGCTTCCGGTCTTGCCGGCCTTGATCTCACGGGTCGCCTGCAGCAGTTCTTCGTCGAAGTTGCGCTTACGATCGCGTGCGATGAGTTCCGCTTCAGTGGGTTTCTTCATCGATGGCCTCCCTTCTCCAAGACTTGAATCGTTCAAGTCGGTTGCCTCAGCCCCTTGATCACTGCACACCTCAACTCACGTACGCTTTTTCGCAGAGAGATATACCAACCCTCTGTCACGTTTGCCAATGGCGATAACCGTGACCACGATCACCTTGTCGTCGACTTGATAGACGAGCCGGTAGCCTATGGTGCGTAGTTTGATCTTGTAGCAGTTCGGCAGACCGTGCAGCCGCGCCGCTGGAACATGTGGATGTTCAAGCCGTTCGCTCAGCTTGCTCTTCAACTGGTCGCGGATGCCGGGCGCGAGTTTGCGCCATTCCTTCAGCGCCGACTCGACGAACTCCAGGCTATAGGTCATCGAGCTTGACCTTGACTCGGCGCTCCTTGGAGCGCGAACGCACGAGTTCGGCCAACTCAAGATCTTCCAGTCGGTCCAGCAGGCGCTTGTAGGTAGCCGCCGGCACCAGATAGGCGCTGGGTTTGTTGTGCACCAGGACGGCGACCGATTCGCCTTCGGCCGCCTCGATCACGGCGCTTGGATTGCGCTTGAGCTCCGTGATGCTGATGCTGTTGTTGGCCAGGATCGATTCCATAATTGTCTCCGAATTTGGAGACGAATATGGCACATATTTTACGAGGATTCAACGCCTCGATGCGCCTCGCGGCAAGCCAGACTCATTGCAGCGCAACGCCGGGTTGCGACGTAAGAATAGGCGCTGGTTCCCGGCGTTCGCCGGCAAGACGGGCTGGGGTAACGTTACAGCATCGGCAACTTCAACCCCTGCTCCCGCGCACACTCCTTCGCCATCTCATACCCCGCATCCGCATGCCGCATCACGCCAGTGCCGGGATCGTTCCACAGCACCCGTGCCAGCCGCTTGTCCGCTTCCGCAGAGCCATCGGCAACGATCACGACGCCGGAGTGCTGCGAGTAGCCCATCCCCACGCCGCCACCATGATGGAACGACACCCACGTCGCGCCGCCGGCGGTGTTGAGCAAGGCATTCAACAGCGGCCAGTCGCTGACGGCGTCGCTGCCGTCCTGCATCGCTTCGGTTTCGCGGTTCGGCGAGGCGACCGAGCCTGAGTCGAGGTGATCGCGGCCGATCACGATCGGCGCCTTCAACTCGCCCTTGCGCACCATCTCGTTGAACGCGAGGCCGAGCTTGTGGCGCTGGCCGAGGCCGA
>JBDTYM010000138.1:0-7407 GCA_040005635.1 Dokdonella sp.
CGAGCGCCGCGGTCGAGGCGACGATGCCTTTCGAGCCCATGCCAGCTTCGGTCAGGCCGAGATGCAGCGCGTAGTCGCAGCGCGCTGCCAGATCGCGATACACCGCGATCAGCTCCTGCACGCCGGACACCTTGCAGGAAAGAATGATGCGGTCGCGCGCGAGGCCGAGCTCCTCGGCGCGCGCGGCCGAGTCCAGCGCCGAACGGATCAGCGCCTCGCGGCCGACACGCGCGGCATCCCACGGTTCGGCACGCGCATGGTTCTCGTCCATCAGGGTCGCCACCATCGACTGGTCGAGCGAGCCCCAGTTCGCGCCGATGCGTACCGGCTTGCCATACCTCAACGCGGTCTCGATGATCGCGGCGAATTGCGCATCCTTCTTCTTGCCGAAACCGACGTTGCCGGGATTGATGCGGTACTTCGCCAGCGCCTCGGCGCAGGCCGGCTCGCGTTCGAGCAACTGGTGGCCGTTGTAGTGGAAGTCGCCGATCAACGGCACGCCGACGCCCATCATGTCCAGGCGCTCGCGGATGTGCGGCACGGCCGCGGCGGCCTCCGGCTTGTCGACCGTGATGCGCACCAGTTCGGAGCCCGCGCGCGCGAGTTCGGCGACCTGTTTTGCGGTGCCGGCCACATCGGCGGTGTCGGTATTGGTCATCGACTGCACCACCACCGCGCCGGCGCCGCCGACAGCGACCGCACCGATACGCACGGCCACGCTTGCACGTCGTGCCAGCGGTCCGTCGCGGACCGCTCCGTTTGGATCAAGATTCGTCATTGCCTCTCGGATCGCGCCGCTGCGCGCCACGGAACAGAACGCCGATTATACGATCCGCGCGTGACAGGCATCGCGACCACGGCGGCCAGCACCTGTCAGACGTCGACGTGCTCGTCCGTGGCATCGGCGACTGCCGCCGCCTGGAAGGCATCGCCCGGCGCCGCCGGCAGCGCGAAATGCTGATAGACGCCGGTCGCCTCGACCAGTTCGACACCCTCGACCAACTCAACCCGCGCCGGCGCCGGCACGCCGAGCGTGTCGGCCGGCAGGCTCAGCTCGACCATCGTGGTGAAGCGATCGATCTCGGTCGAGGTCAGCAAGCCGCTGTAGCCGGCCCATGGATCGAGCGACAACGGTGCCAGCAGAACGCCGCGCAGGGTTGCCGCGCGCAGGTCGGCGCCACCGACCGCGCGCACGCCGACCGCCAGCGCGCGCAGCGCGAGCAGCTCGACCCCGGCATCGACGCGTCCCTGGTCGTCGATGCGAATCCAACGCACGACGCCGGTCATCCAATCCGGCGGCGCATCGATGTCGCGCTCGGGCTGCGCCAGGCCGACCAGTTCGGCCACGCGCACACGCACGCTTTCGCCGCCGCTGCCGCGCTCCCACAGCAAGCGATAGCCGCCGAGCCCCTGATCGACGACGCGTGCGCGCTGGCGCGTGCCGCGCACGGCGTCGCCGCCGCCCATGCGCCAGGTCGCTCGACGGTCCGATTCGCTCAGGCTGATCGACTGGCCGCGCACGCGGCGCATGAATTCCTCGAAGTCCTCGCCACCGGCCAGCGCGTAATGCAGATCGTGCAGTCCGATCACCGATTCGAGTTCGTAGTCGCCAGCGAGGCGCTCGTGCCCGCGCTCGCTGCGCGCGGCCAGTCCGGCCGCGATGCGCCGCGCCAGATCGACGTCGACGGGCACCGAAACGCCGCCGCGCAGGCGGAAACTCGCCACGCGCGCGCCGGGCGGCAGATGCGCGATCTGCCCCTCGATGTACGCAATCACGGCCTGCACGTGCAGCGCCAGCACGTCGCGCTGCTGATCCACGCGCTCCTCCGGCAGATAGCCCGGCCCGCGATCGCCGTCGATGTCGACGAAAACATCGCCAGCGCCGGCGCCGCTGCTGCGCAGCTCCGCGTGCGGCGCGAGGGTGCGCACGAACGCCTCGACTTCGCCCTGCTCGCGTTGCGTGTAGCGGTAGGGATTGACCAGTGCCAGCAGCAGCGCCTGCACATACAGTGCGCGCGCACTGATGCCGCCGGCATGCGCGGTATCCTCGATCACACGATCGTCGACGCGCACCGAGGCGAGAAAGCGGTAGACATCGTGCAGGGTCTGCCAGGCGCCCGACGGTGGCGCCAGGTAGAGCAGATACGCCTTGATCAGGTATTCGTGCGCGTGCTGCAGCGCGCGCGCTCCGGCCAAGGCAACCTGCTTGCTGCGCAGGAAACCAACCGCACCGTTCGGCGCGCACAGCTCGACCAGCGCGATGCGGTAACCGAGTGCGAGTTCGCGCTGGAACTGCAGAGCGAGTTCGCCCAGGCCCGCCTTCGACGCCGGCAATGGAAAGGTCGAACCCAGGATCTGGCGCTCGGTCGACGCCGCCAGTTGCGCTGCCGGAGTGCGCAGGATCTCCAGTGCATCCAGTCGCTGCGCCGCGTCGACGCGCTGACGGTTCAGCTGCTGCAGCCCGTCGATCAGCTTTTTTGCGGCACTGGCGAAGTTCGCCATTGGCAGCGCCTGCACCCAGCTGCGCAGTGCGCGCGCATCGCTGGCGAAACCGCCCGCACCCGGCGCATGACGCTCGGGCAAGGCGCTGTTCAATCGACGATAGGCTTCGCTCACGGGTTCTGCCGGTTTGCGGCGGCGGTGTCGGCAGAAGTATAAGGCGCGCGTCCGCGGCCCGCGCGCCATGAAAACGACTGGACGCTGCCGCTACACTCACTGGATGAGCAGACCCCCACAAGGCAAGAATTCCACTTTGCGCCTGCTCGCCGGGCAGGCGTTCAGCCGCGCCGCCGGCGCCCCGCTGGTCGAGGGGAACTCGGTTGAGTTGCTGGTCGACATCCGCGCGAACTTCGACGCCTGGCTGCACGCGATCCGCGCCGCGCAGCACGCGGTGCTGTTCGAGAACTATATTTTCCGCGACGACGCACTCGGTCGCGAATTCCTCGACGCGCTGGTCGAACGCGCCAAAGCCGGCGTGCGCGTGTGCGTGCTGCGTGACTGGCTCGGTTGCCTCGGCGAGTCCTCAGCGCATTTCTGGAAGCCACTGATCGCGGCTGGCGGCGAGGTACGCGTGTACAACCCGCTGAGTTTCGCCAGTCCGTTCGGCTGGCTGTCGCGCGACCACCGCAAGCTGCTGGTCGTCGACGCCACGGTCGGCTTCATCGGCGGCATCTGCGTCAGCGGCAAGTGGCTCGGCGATGCCGCACGCAAGATAGCGCCGTGGCGCGATACGGCCGTGGCCGTGCGCGGCCCGGCGCTGCGCGACCTGCTGCATGCGTTCGCCGACAGCTGGGCCCAGCTTGGCGACGCGCTGCCCATCGCGACGCTCGCCGCATGCGAGCGCTGCCTGCCGGCCGGGCAGGTCGACTTGCGCGTCGTTGCCACCGTCCCGAACACGGCCGGCCTGTATCGCCTCGACCAGCTGATTGCCGGCATGGCGCAGACCAACCTGTGGCTGACCGATGCCTACTTCGTCGGCGTTGCGCCGTACGTGCAAGCACTCGTGGCGGCCGCACGCGATGGCGTCGACGTGCGCCTGCTGGTGCCAGGCACCAGCGACGTGCCAGCCGTCGGCGCGCTTTCGCGTGCCGGTTACCGGCCGCTGCTCGAGGCTGGCGTGCGCGTATTCGAGTGGAACGGCTCGATGCTGCATGCGAAGACGGCGGTTGCCGACAGCCGCTGGGCGCGCGTCGGCTCGACCAACCTGAACATCGCGAGCTGGATCGGCAACTGCGAAATCGATGTCGCCATCGAGGATGCTGCGTTCGCACGCCGGATGGAAGCGCAGTATCGCAGCGATCTCGAGAACGCGACCGAGATCGTGTTGAAGATGTCGCGCCGCGACCGCAAGGCCGCGCGCGGCGCCACGGCCACCGGCGCCGACGATGATCGCCCGCTGCCACGCGCCCAGGGCGGCAGTTCCAGCCGCGCTGCGGCAGGTGCGCTGCGGTTGGCGAACTCGATTGGCGCAGCGATCGCGAACCGGCGCGAACTCGGTCGCGCCGAGGCAGGCCCGTTGCTGGCCGCCGGCATCGCTCTGCTCGTCGCCGCTGCGCTGGGCGTGCTTTGGCCGCGCCTGATCGCGTGGCCGCTGGCCCTGCTCGGACTGTGGATCGGCGCGAGCCTGATCGCGCGTTATGTCGGCGTGCGCCGAGAGAAGGACTGAACGCATAGCCGCCGCGCGTCAGCCGTGGCGCGCATCGAGCCATGGCTGCAGCGAGACCTGCCAGATGTTCTCGTTGCCGTTGTCCCAGGCCTGCATGCGTGCGAGATCCTGTTCGGCCTGCGCGCGCGTGCGCGGGAACGTCGTCGCCGCGCTGCGCGTGCTGCTGAAATACAGCGTGTGGTGATCCGCACCGAGGTGAGCGCCCCAGGGATCGTTGCGCGCATTGATGCGATCGCCCAGATCGACCGGCTTGCCCCAGCCGGCCCCTTCGCGGAATGCGATGAAGAGGCGGTCGTGCTGGGGACTCGACGGCGTGTTCGCGTCGAACACGATGAACGATTCGTCCGGCGCGATCGCCGGATCGAGTTCGTGCGTGCCCGGCGCCTCGAGGCTCAGCTTCAGCGGCTCCGCATAGCGGCCGTCGCGATATTGCGCGCGCAACAAATGGAACTCGCCGCTCGTCGGATCGGCCTGCTGATAATACAAGCTGCCATCGCCGGCAATGCTCGGTGCATACGTCTTCGGGCTGCGATTGATCGCATCCGACAGTCGCGCCGGCTCGCCCCAATCCGCGCCTTTGCGCTCGACGCGCCAGAGATTGCCCGCTTCGCGCACTGGCGCGCCGCCTGCTGTCGCCGGTCGGTTCGACGCGAACACGAGGAACGATCCGTCCGGCGCCATCGCTGGATCATGGTCCAGCCACTGGCCGGAAAACGCGGCGATGACGGGCGCCGACCAGACACCGTGCACGCGATGCGAAACCAGGATCAACGCGTTCGGCCACTGTGCGCGATCGAAATAAACGGTATCGCCGTCGGGTGCGAAGGTAGCCGAATCTTCCTTCGCCGGACCGGAGATGATGCCGGGCGCAAACACCTCGGGATTGGCGAGTTCCTGCATGGCCGCCGAGGCGTTCATCGCAACCGCGGACAGCGTGAATGCGAGGCCGGCACGAACGAGCATTTCGCAGATCATCGCAACGCATCCCGCCATTCGGCCGAACGCGCAATGCGCTGGCGCCAGGACGGCCACACTAGCGAGTGCGTCGAGCGGCGCGGACGTGCCATCAGTCACGCGCGAATGGGTCGAAGTTGCTGCGCTGGAAGTGATGGCGCACACTCCGAGGCGCCGCCGCGAGCCGCAAGTCAGCCGCGTCGGCCCAGCCTTCGATGACGCATGCCCGACTCCCCCGACAATCCGGTCGCCGCGCGCGAGGTGTATACGCCGTCCGCGTTGACACGCTTCGTGCGCGACCTGCTCGAAGACACGCTGCCGCTGATCTGGCTCGAAGGCGAGATCTCCAATTTCGCGAAGCCAGCGTCGGGCCATCTGTACTTCACGCTGAAGGATGCCGGCGCGCAGGTGCGTTGCGCGATGTTCAAGCCGAAGAGCAGCTGGCTGCGCTTCAAGCCGGCTGACGGCCAGCGCGTGCTGGCGCGCGCACGGGTCAGCCTGTACGAGGCGCGTGGCGAGTTCCAGCTGATCGTCGAGTCGCTCGAGGAAGCCGGCGAAGGCGCCTTGCAGCGGGCGTTCGAGCAGCTGAAAGCCAAGCTCGCCGCCGAGGGCCTGTTCGATGCCGCACTCAAGCGCACGATCCCGCGCTGGCCACGCCGTATCGGCGTGATCACGTCGCCGACCGGCGCGGCCGTGCGCGACGTGATCAGCGTGATCGCACGACGCTTTCCGCTGGCCGAAGTCGACATCTTGCCGGTGCCGGTGCAGGGCAAGGAAGCACCGGCGGCGATCGTGCAGATGCTGCAGTCCGCGTCGAATGCACAGCGTCACGACGTGCTCCTGTTGACCCGTGGCGGCGGCTCGCTCGAAGACCTGTGGGCGTTCAATGATGAAGGGCTTGCACGCGCAATCCGTGCCAGCGCCATTCCAGTGGTTGCCGCCGTGGGTCACGAGATCGACTTCACGATTGCCGACTTCGCCGCCGACCTGCGTGCGCCGACCCCGTCCGCCGCCGCCGAGCTGCTGGTGCCGGACGCGCGCGAGATCGCACGCACGCTGGAGCGCGAGCACATGCGTCTGCGCCAGCGCATGCATCGCCTGCTCGAAGCGCGTGCGCAGCGGCTCGATCACCTGCTCGTCCGCATCCAGTCGCAACGGCCGCAGGCACGCCTGGCGCGCTCGCGCGAACGCCTGCTCGGCCTGCAACTGCGCCTGCTCGAACGCTCGCGTGGCGCACGCGAGCGACGCAGCGCGCGCGTCGTGCAGCTGCACACTCGCCTGTTCGCGCAACATCCGGCGATCCGGCTCGCGCGCGAGGCGACGCATGCGAGCATGCTCGACGAACGTCTGCGCAGCACGATCGTGCGCACACTCGAACGCCGCCGCGCCCACCTCGGCGAACTCGCGCGGACCCTGCATGCGGTCAGTCCGCTGGCCACGCTGGAGCGCGGCTACGCGATCCTGCTCGAAAGCGGGTCGGGACGCGTCGTGCGTTCGCTGACTCAGGTGTCGCCGGATCTGCGCCTGCGCGCGCGGCTGGCGGACGGCGAAATCGCGCTGCGCGTGGACGAGTGAGAAGAGCTGCCGGTGATGCCTACGGCCGCTGGTTGGGCCGCTTCGACAGGTCGAGCGAAACGAAGCCTTGGCGCCCAGGCTAATGAAAATCGCTAGGCGCGAATCAGGACTACCGCGATGCGCGGCCTGTCGCATGCGCCCAGACTTGAGCCCACATGGAAACCGGCGAAGTTCGGTGAATCCTTTCAGGCACGCGGCATTCCATGGCCGATGAGCCGTCAAATCGAGGTATCGCATCATGAAATGGGAAACCCCGCAGGCGATCGACACGCGTTTCGGCTTCGAAATCACGATGTACATTTCGACCCGTTAAGAGCACCACGCGCGGCGCGCCGATGGACGCGCCAGCGTGTCCCCGGCGCGCCGTCCTTTCCGCCGCTACCGAATCCATCCCCGCCGCATGCGCATCCACGTACTCGGCTCCGCCGCCGGTGGCGGCTTCCCGCAATGGAATTGCAATTGCCGCCTGTGCAGCGGCGTACGCAGCGGCTCGATCAAGTCAACACCGCGCACGCAATCCTCGCTGGCTATCAGCGGCAACGATGTCGACTGGCTGCTCTGCAACGCATCGCCCGACGTATTGACGCAGCTGCGTGCATTTCCCGCCCTGCAGCCCGCACGGGCGATCCGTGATACCGCGATCAGCGCAATCGTGCTGATGGATGCGCAGATCGATCACGTAACCGGGCTTTACATGCTGCGCGAACACCGCC
>JBDTYM010000139.1:0-7340 GCA_040005635.1 Dokdonella sp.
TTCTCCTGCACGAGCAGGAACAGCGTCACCGCGACCATCAGCTTGTCGGCGACCGGATCGAGGAACGCGCCGAACGCCGAGCCCATGTCGTAGCGCCGCGCGACCCAGCCATCGAGCCAGTCGGTCAGCGCGGCGGCGAGGAAGATCGAGGCCGCGGCGATGTTGGCGCCGCGAAAACCCGCATAGAACACCACCACCATCACCGGCAGCAGGGCGATGCGGAACAGGGTCAGTGCGGTCGGAATCGTGATCTGCATCGGTGCTTTCGTTGCCTCATCCATGGAAAGTCGCGTAAATGCGTTCGGCCAGCTCTCGACTGATTCCTTTTACCTGCATGAGTTCCTCGATACCGGCCTTGGACAACCCGCCGAGACCGCCAAAATGCCGCAGCAGCGCCGAACGCCGCCGCGCGCCGACGCCGGCAATCTCTTGCAGCGTACTCGTCTCGCGCGCCTTCTCGCGGCGGCCGCGGTGGCCGGTGATCGCGAAACGGTGTGCTTCGTCGCGCACGCTCTGGATCAGATGCGAGGCCAGCGACTCCGGGCCAGGCCAGAGGGTGCGGCCGGAACGGCCGAGGATCAAGGTTTCATCGCCGGAACGGCGCGCCTCGCCCTTGGCGACGCCGACCACCGGCACGCCTTCGAGGCCGAGTTCGTTGAGCACGTCGACTGCCTGCTGCACCTGGCCCTTGCCGCCATCGATCAGCAAAAGGTCGGGCAGGCGCGCCATCGACTCGTCGATGCGCTGGGTGCGCGCCGTCGCATCGGCCAGCGTCGCCGATTCGGCGCTGGCGGCCTCGGTCGCCGCGACGGCGCGCCGGAAGCGCCGCAGCAGCGCCTGACGCATTGCCGCGTAGTCGTCGCCGCCGGTGATGTCGGTGATGTTGAAGCGGCGGTACTGCGACTTCTCCGGCCCCTCCGGACCGAACACGACGCAGGAGGCGACCGTCGCCTCGCCCATCGTGTGGCTGATGTCGAAACACTCGATGCGCTGCGGCGTTTCCTCAAGGCCGAGCAGGTCGCGCAGCGCCTCGAAGCGCGCCAGCAGGGTCAAGCGGCTGGCCAGGCGCGAGGCGAGTGCCGCCTCGGCATTGCGCATCGCAAGGTCGCGGAAGCGCGCGCGCTCGGCGCGGACGCTGGCCTTGATCTCGACCGCATGGCCGGCACGCTCGCCGAGCACCTCGGCCAGCGGCGCGGCGTCCTCGATCGCGTGGCTGATGATCACCTCGGACGGCACCGGTCGCTCGAGGTAGTACTGCGCCACGAACGAGGCGACGATGGTTGCCTCGTCGGCGGCGATCGGCAACCGCGGGAAGAAGTCGCGCGAACCCAGGCTGACGCCGTTGCGGAAGAACAGCACGCTGACGCAGGCGATGCCGGCGCGGATCGCGCAGGCGATCACATCCATGTCCGCGCTGGCGCCCTGCACGTAGTGATTGGCCTGCACGCGTTTCAGCGCCGCGATCTGGTCGCGGATCTGCGCGGCGCGCTCGAACGCGAGCGTGCCGCTGGCGCGCTCCATCGAGCCGACCAGTTCATCCATCATTGCGCCGCCGCGGCCGTCGAGGAACATCTCGGCGTGGCGCACGTTCTCGGCATAGTCCTGCGGCGTGACCAGGCCGACGCAAGGTGCCGTGCAGCGCGCAATCTGATGCTGCAGACAGGGCCGCGAGCGATTCTTGAAGTAGCTGTCCTCGCAGTTCCTGATCTTGAACAGCTTCTGGATCAGGTCGAGGCTGCCGCGTACCGCACCGGCGCTCGGGAATGGCCCGAAATAGCGCCCTGCCCCGCCGCGCGTGCCGCGATGGAACGCGAGCCGCGGGAAGTCACCGGAAGTCAGATGGATGTAGGGATAGCTCTTGTCGTCGCGCAGAACGATGTTGTAGCGCGGCTTCAGCGACTTGATCAGCTGCGCTTCGAGCAGCAGCGCTTCGCCCTCGGTGCGCGTGATCGTGGTCTCGACGCTGGCGATCTGCGCGATCATCGCGGCGATGCGCGGATCCATTTTCGGCTTCAGGAAATAGCTGCCGACGCGCTTCTTCAGGTTGGCGGCCTTGCCGACGTAGAGCAGCTCGCCGCCAGCGCCGAGCATGCGATACACGCCAGGTGCGCCGCTGAGGGTGCTGACAAAGACCTTGCCGTCGAACGCGGCGGCTGCGCTGGGGATTTCCGACATGCGGCAATAGTAAGGGACGCTGCGCGACTCAGCTCTCGGCGACCGGCACGCGACGCGCCAGTCCGCTCATCAGATCGATACAGGCGATCTCGTGCAGGTTGGTGTTGGCGACCCACAGCAGGTTGCCGTGCAGCGACAATCCGCCCGGTTCGTGTAGTCGGTAGTCGAGGCGCAGCGGGCGCGTGGCGCCGCTCTTGCGATTCATCAGCTTGATCGAATGGTTGTAACTGTCGGCGATGTAGATGGTGCCGCGCATGTCGGTTGCAACGCCGAGCGGATTCTGCAGGCGCACGTCGGCACGCACGCCGCCGGCATCACCGAACTCGTACAAGCCGCTGCCGAGCGCTGTCTCGACCTGGCCATCGTCGACGCCGACCCAGCGCAGCGCAGAGGCCGCCGCATCGGCGACGACAAGCTGGCGACCGGCCACCGCCAGCGCGCTCGGCTGCGCGAAACAAGCCTGTGCGGCAGCACCGTCGACGAGGCCGAGTTCGCCACTGCCGGCGAGCACGCACACTTCGTGCACGATGAGGTCGAGCTTCCAGATCTGGTGCTGGCCGGCCACCGCGACATACAGATCGTCGCCGAGCACGGCCAGATCGAGCGGCGTGTTCAGCGTCGTATGCTCCGATTCCTCGCCGTTCGGGCGCGAACGCCCACCGCGACCGGTGCCGAGCACGGTATCGACCATGCCGTTGGACAGCTTGATGCGCCGAACCGCGTGGTTGCCGGCGTCGGCCACGTACAGCGCATCGCCCCAGCGGGCGAGGCCTTGTGGCTCGTCGAAGCAGGCCTGGGCGGCGCTGCCGTCACCGTAGCCTGCGTTGCCGCTGCCGAAGCGGCGTAGCACGCGACCCTCGTAGTTGCATTCGAGGATGCGGTGATGACCGCTGTCGGCCACATACAGCACCTTGTCTTCGGCCAGCACCTTGCCCGGAAACGAGAGCGCGTGGCGTGGCTCCGGCCGCAAGGCGGGCGGCGTAGGCTCGTAGACGCGCAGGTCGCGCGCAGCGGCTTCGTCGAGCAGGCGCGCGATCGCGTTGTCGATTTCCTCGCGCCGCCCTTCGCCGGCGAACACGCCGGCCAGGCGCCCCTCGGCGTCGACCAGGGCGACGCTCGGCCACGCTTCGATCCCGTACGCCTGCCAGACGCGGAATCCCGCATCGTTGGCGACCGCATGACGCAGGCGCAGGCGGTTCACCGCGCGCAGCAGCGCTTCGTCGCTGCGCTGCTGCGGATACTTCGGGCAATGCAGGCCGATCACGGCGAGGCCGTCGTGATACTTGTCTTCGAGCTGACGCAGGTCCGGTACCACGTTCCAGCAATTGACCGCGTCGTAGGTCCAGAACCACAGCAGCGCGACGCGACCGCGCTGGTCGGCAATGCGCGGCGGCGTGCTGACGTTGACCCAGGCGAGATCGGCGGGAAATTCAGGCGCCGGTGTGCGGTGGTCCATCAGCGCGCTCCCGCCGTGCCCGGCGTCGCCAGGCGTCGGATCATCGCCGCCACGCCGTCGCGGGCGAGTGCGACGACATGCTCGAAGTCCGCGTTCGTGCCGTAGTAGGGATCGGGTACTTCGTCCGCGCCGAGACCTGCGTGGTCGAGGAACAGCAAAGGCTCGATACCACCCTCCTTCGGACGTACGCGCTGCAATGCACGCAAGTTGACGTGGTCCATCGCGAGCAACTGGTCGTAGCGCTCGAAGTCGTCACGCTGCACCTGACGCGCGCGATGCGCCGCCAGCGGATAACCACGCGCCTCGGCAATCGCAACCGCGCGTTCGTCGGCTCGCTGGCCAATGTGGTAATTCTCAGTGCCGGCCGAAGCCACTTCGGCCGCGATGCCGGCGCGTGCGAATTCGATCCGCGCGACGGTTTCCACAATGGGAGATCGGCAGATGTTGCCCATGCAGACGAACAAGATCCGCGTCACGACGTCGCTCCCGCGAGCAGCCGGTCAGCACGCGCCAGATCCTCGGCGGTGTCGACGCCTGCCGGAAATGGCTCCGGCGCGATGCGCACGGCGATCGCGTGGCCGTGTTCGAGCGCGCGCAGCTGTTCGAGCGATTCCAGCTGTTCGAGCGGCGTGCGCGGCAGGCGCGCGTAGCGACGCAGAAAACCGGCGCGGTACGCATAGATGCCGATATGGCGCAGGAACGGCAAGTCGTCCGGCAAGCGCGCGCGGTCGTGCTGGAACGCATCGCGCGGCCACGGCAACGGCGCCCGGCTGAAATACAGCGCGCGCCCAGCAAGATTGCGCACGAGCTTGACGCAGTTCGGATCGAACAGCTCGTCGATCGACTGCAGCGGCGTTGCCAGCGTCGCCATCGGCGCATCGTCCGCGGTCAATGCCAGCGCCACGGCGCGGATACCGCTGGCCGGCGCGAGCGGTTCGTCGCCCTGCAGATTGACCACGATCGTATCGTCTGGCCAGCCGAGCCGCTCGGCGACTTCGGCGAGGCGGTCACTGCCGGAGGCGTGCTCGGGACGTGTCAGCACGACGCGCACGTCGCTGCCGGCGAGCGCCGCTTCGATGCGTGCGTCGTCGGTGGCGACGACGACGACGCCTGCTCCGGCTGCGCGTGCGCGCCGCGCCACATGCACGATCATCGGCTCGCCCGCGAGCATCAGCAGCGGCTTGCCGGGCAGCCGCGTCGAGCCGTAGCGGGCCGGAATCGCGACGATGAATGGCGGCGTGCAGGAGTTCATCGGGTTCACGAAGCGCAAGAGTGGCCGCAGCGTAGCGGACGCGTCGTGAATGCGACAAGCAGCATCGCGAACGTCTCTTCGCGACGCGTGGCCGCTGCCTGGAAGCAGCAGAGCCGGCATCCGATTTTTCTTCGTCCGCCGCTGCGCGAAAACGGCCAAGCGAGCCGCCGGGCGCGTGCGACCCCGAACCGTCCGGCAAGGCACCGATGTTAAGATGTCGTTCGCCTTGCTCCTGACCTGCCGCCGCCTTCCTTCGTGAGCACTTCCGCTTCCGCGGTCGCCCCCGCATCGCTGCCACTGCGTGCGATCGTGATGATGATCGCCAGTTCCTGCTGTTTCGGCGCGATGGCGGTCGTCGTGCGGTTGCTCTCGAAGCACATGCATCCGTTCGAGATCGCCTTTTTCCGCAGTTTCTTCGGCGCCTTGTTCGCCTTGTTCCTGCTGCGTGGACGTGGATTGCAGACGCTGCGCACGAGCCGGCTCGGCTTCTATGTGCTGCGCTGCGCGATCGGCACCTTGTCGATGCTGGCGGCGTTCTGGGCCATCGCGCATCTGCCGCTGGCGCAGGCGATCGCGCTGTCGTATTCGTCGCCCCTGTTCGTCACGATCGGCGCCGTGCTGTTTCTCGGCGAGATCGTGCGTCTGCGCCGCTGGAGCGCGGTGATCGCCGGCTTCATCGGCGTGCTGGTGATCGTGCGTCCTGGCACCGATGGCTTCACCACGGCGAGCCTGGTCGCGCTGTTCTCGGCGGCGATGACCGGCACCGTCACGATCAGCATCAAATACCTGTCGCGCAGCGACCCGGCCGACACGATCGTGCTGTTGACGACCCTGCTGTGGGTGCCGCTGTCGCTGCCGGCCGCGCTGCTGGTCTGGCAATGGCCGGATGCGGACCTATGGCCGTGGCTAATCGTTTCCGGCGCACTCGGCACCCTTGGCCAGTACTGCTGGACGCACGCGCTGAAAATCGCCGACGCCTCGACATTGGCGCCTTTCAGCTACCTGCAGCTGATCATCGTCGCGCTGCTCGCCTGGCTGGTGTTCGGCGAAATGCTCGATGGATATACCGCGGCCGGTGCGGCGATCGTGATCGGCGCGAGCCTCTATATCGCGCGCCGCGAAGCACGGCTCGCGCGTGAGCACCGCGCGAAGAGGCCGCGTGCGCCGGCCGAGCCGCCGGCTTAGCAGGAACGACCGCCCGCTCCCTCCTCGAACGGCCTGCGAACGCGGGCATCCCTTGCAGGACTGCCATGCATTCGCCAAGGCCGACGTTCACATGAGCCAACGACCCATCAACACAGCGCAGACCACCCTGTGCATTCGTCCCGCCGAAGCGGACGATGCCGACGCGATCTGGTCCATCTTCCACGCCGTCGTCGCCGCTGGCGACAGCTACGTGTTCGCGCCGGATACGCCCCGCGACGAAGCACTGGCGTATTGGTTCGGCACTGGCATCGCCAGCTTCGTCGCCGTCGATGGTGAGCGCGTACTCGGCCTGTACAGGCTCGTCGCCAACCAGCGCGACCTCGGCTCGCACGTAGGCAATGCATCGTTCATGGTCGACCCCGCGGCACACGGCAGGGGCGTCGGCCGTGCGCTCGGCATGCATTGCCTCGACGAGGCGCGCAGGCGTGGCTACCGCGCGCTGCAGTTCAACTTCGTCGTCAGCACGAATACGGCAGCCGTGGCGCTGTGGAAAAAGCTCGGCTTCGCGATCGTCGGCACGCTGCCGCAGGCATTTCTGCACGCGACCTTGGGGTATGTCGATGCGTATGTGATGTATCGGATGCTCGAGGAGGGCCCGCCGGCGGGGACGGCCGTGGAAAGCTAGGTCGTCGCGCTGCCTCTTTGCGGACGTACGAGCACCTCCTTCCGGCCTTCGGCCACCTTCCCCCGCCGCGCAGGGGATGGAACATCGTCGATTCAGGCGCGGGCGACGTATTTGCGAGCCACGTAGTCCTCGACGACACCGACGAAGTCGTGCGCAATATTGTCGCCGCGCAGCGTCATCGCCTTCTGACCGTCGATGAATACCGGTGCGGCCGGGGCTTCGCCGGTGCCGGGCAGCGAGATGCCGATGTCGGCGTGCTTGGATTCGCCGGGACCGTTGACGATGCAGCCCATCACCGCGAGCGTCATGTTCTCGACGCCGTCGTAGCGCAGGCGCCACTCCGGCATCTTTGCGCGCACATGGTCCTGCACGGTCTTGGCAAGCTCCTGAAACAAGGTACTGGTCGTGCGACCGCAGCCCGGACACGCGGTGACCAGCGGCGTGAAAGCGCGCAAGCCCATCGTCTGCAGCAGCTCCTGCGCGACGATCACTTCACGCGTGCGCGATTCACCCGGTTCCGGCGTCAGCGAGATGCGGATCGTGTCGCCGATGCCCAACTGCAGCAGCACGCCGAGCGCCGCGGTCGAGGCGACGATGCCTTTCGAGCCCATGCCAGCTTCGGTCAG
>JBDTYM010000140.1:0-7338 GCA_040005635.1 Dokdonella sp.
GGAGCGGCGCAGCCGCGACGACAGCGCCTGAACCCTGCGGATTCACAAGCGTCGCGGCTGCGCCGCTCCTGCCCAAGCGCGCGCGATGTCCCTGCTCACTCGACTACTTCCGGGTCGCCGCGATCTTCTGTCGCTCGCCGCGGCGCAGCCACAGCGGTATCCCGGGTTGCTCGAAAGCGTCGCGCGCGGCAACGTTCGCGCACGCTACGACATCCTGTTCGCATTTCCGCGCGCCGCCCTGCGCATGGACGCAGCGGGTGCCGTGCGCGACGCGCGCGGACACATTGTTGCCAGTAGTTTTCTTGACGCGCTCGATGAAGTCTGGCGCAGAGAACGCGCAGCGCGGGTAGCCATCGCGGAGCTGCCGTTTCGTGGCGGCTGGTTGCTGTATCTCGGCTACGAACTCGCTGCCGAGATCGAGCCGCGCTTGCGTCTGCCGGCGCCACGCGACGCGATGCTGCCGACCGCGCTCGCGCTGCGTTGTCCGGCCGCGATCGTGGTCGATCATGCGCGCGGGTGCACCGTGCTCGTGGCCGAGGAAGAGCAGGGCGAATCGCTCGACGCGATGCAGTCCGATCTTGCCGCGTCGATGGAATCGCAAGCGCGTCCGGCGGCTATCGCGAGCGCTGAAATGGACGAAGACGACCCGGCACTTTTTCTCGACGGCGTCGCACGCGTGCACGAGCACTTGCGCGCCGGCGACGTGTTCCAGGTCAATCTCTCGCGCGAATGGCTCGCGCGATTCGCGCGGCCGCCGCAGCCGGCAGAGCTTTATGGCGCGTTGCGCGCGGCGAACCCGGCGCCTTTCGCCGGGCTGCTGCAGCAGCCCGGCTGGGCGATCGCCAGTTCGTCGCCAGAGCGTCTGATCGAGCTCCGTGACGACCAGGTGCAGACGCGCCCGATCGCCGGCACGCGCCCACGCTTCGCTGGCGACGACGACGCGGCGCGCGTGCTCGAACTCGTCGGCCATCCGAAGGAGCGCGCCGAGCACGTGATGCTAATTGACCTCGAGCGCAACGATCTCGGTCGAATCTGTGTGCCGGGCAGCGTGCTCGCCGACGAGATCATGTCGGTGGAGAGTTACGCGCATGTGCATCACATCGTCTCCAACGTGCAGGGCCGTTTGCGCGCGGGCACGACGCCGGGGCAGGCGATCCGTGCGGTGTTTCCCGGCGGCACGATCACCGGCTGTCCCAAGGTGCGCTGCATGCAGATCATTGCCGAACTCGAGGGCGTCGGCCGCGGCGCCTACACCGGCTCGCTCGGCTATCTCAATCGCGACGGCGACCTCGATCTGAATATCCTGATCCGTACGCTGACCTTGCGAGGCGATCGCGCCCGCGTCGCTGCCGGCGCCGGCATCGTCGCGGACTCGGAAGCGACGCGTGAACTCGACGAAACTCGGGCGAAGGCACGTGGTCTGCTGCGAGCGCTCGGCGCCGCCGGATAAGCCATGAAGACGACTGGCGAAGTCCGGCGTGCGGGTCCGGCGAACGCGGGATCGAGTGCTTCGCGGCCGGCATCGACGGAAGAATCCGGATCGCGGCGGGCGGCGGAGCTGTGCGACTTGGCGGTGGCGGGAATACCGATTCGCAGCCCTCGCGCTGTGCCATGGAATCCGGTTACGCTGCCCGACCTATGCCGAAATCCAGACCCGTACGCGACACCGACCAAGGCGGCGCCGTGCTGCGCATCCTGATCGCATTGATCGCGCTCGCGCTCGTCGGCCTGGCCGTCGCCGCTTGGCGCGACTACCGCCGCTTTACAGACACGCCGCTTCCGGGCGCACAAGCTGACGCGACGATCGATATCGCGCGAGGCGCGCGCTATCGCGACATCGTGCGCCAGCTGCGCCGCGAGCGCGTCAGCCGCGCCGCGCCCTTGTATTGGCGCCTGCTCGGTCGCGAGCTCGGTGTTGCAGGCCGCCTGCACGCGGGCGAGTACGCCTTGCCGGCCGGTATCACGCCGCGCGAGCTGTTGCGCAGGATGGCAGCCGGCGACGTCGTGCAGCACCGCTTCACGATCGTCGATGGCTGGACGTTCCGCCAGCTGCGTCTCGCGCTGGCGACCGATACCGGACTTGCACAGACCCTGGGAGGAGCGTCCGATGAGGACATCGCGCGACGCGTCGGTATCGAGGACGGCCATCCGGAGGGCTGGTTTCTGCCGGAGACCTATGCCTGGGTCAAGGGCGAATCCGACTTCGACGTGCTGAGTCGTGCGCACGTCGCGATGCAGAAGACGCTGGAAAAATTGTGGGCCGCGCGCGCCGCCGAGGTGAAACTTGCAATGCCTTATCAGGCGTTGATTCTTGCCTCGATCGTCGAAAAGGAAACTGCACAGGCGAGCGAGCGGCCGCTGATTGCCGGCGTATTTCTGCGCCGTCTCAAGATCGGCATGCGCCTGCAGACGGATCCGACGGTGATTTACGGGCTCGGGCAGAGCTATGACGGCAACATCCGCCGGCGCGATCTGGACACCGACACGCCATACAACACCTATACGCGCGACGGCTTGCCACCGACGCCGATTGCGCTGCCGGGGACGCCCGCGCTCGAAGCGGCCTTGCATCCGGCCGCGGGCGATGCGCTTTATTTCGTCGCGCGCGGCGATGGCAGCCACGAGTTCACGCCCACGCTGGAGGCGCACAATCGCGCCGTGCAGAAGTATCAATTGCATCGCAATCCATGACTGGAAAATTGATCACATTGGAAGGCGGCGAAGGCGCCGGCAAAAGTACGGTGCTCGAGGCCGTTCGTGCCAGGCTTGCCAGCCACGGCCTCGAAGTCGTCGTCACGCGCGAGCCCGGCGGTACGGCGCTCGGCGAAGCCGTGCGGGCGCTCGTACTCGATCCTGCGCGTGCGGATCTTTGTGTCGAGAGCGAGCTGCTGCTGATGTTCGCGGCGCGCGCGCAACTGGCGCACGAAGTGATTCGGCCGGCGCTGGACGCCGGGCGCTGGGTACTGTCGGACCGCTTCACCGACGCAAGCTATGCCTACCAAGGCGGCGGTCGCGGTCAGCCGCAGGCACGCATCGCCGATCTGGAAGCCTGGGCCGTGGCGCTCAAGCCGGATCTGACCCTGCTGCTCGATTTGCCGGTCGCCGATGGCCTGGCGCGCGCCGGCGCGCGCGGCGAAGCCGACCGCATCGAGCGCGAAGCGGCGGACTTTTTCGAGCGCGTGCGCGCCGCGTATCGTGCACGTGCAGCAGCGGAACCGGCGCGCTATCGCGTCATCGATGCACGCCAGCCGGTCGATGCGGTGCGCCTGGCGGCATGCGCCGTGATCGATGCCTTTGTCGAATCGGTGGGAGCGCGCGCATGAGCCTGCAGCCGTGGCTCACAGAGGCCTGGCAACGGCTCGCCAGTGGGCTGGCCGGGCAGCGACTGCATCACGGTCTGCTGGTTGCGGCGCCCGCCGGTTACGGCAAGCGCGCGCTGGTCGAAGCGTTCGCAGCAGCGGCGCTGTGCACGCAGCGCAGCGCCGATGGCCACGCCTGCGGCGTCTGCCGCAGTTGCCGCTTGGTCGCTGCCGGCTCGCATCCGGATCTGGCGCGCGTGACGTTCGAGCTGCGCGACGATGGCAAGCCACGCACTGAAATTACGGTCGACCAGATTCGCGCGCTGTCGCAGCGGCTCGCACTGTCGAGTCAGTTCGGCGGCCTGCAGCTCGCCTTGATCGACCCGGCCGATCGCCTGAATGCGAGCGCCGCAAATGCGCTGTTGAAGACGCTCGAGGAGCCGGCGACTGCGACCATCATTGTGCTGGTCGCGGACGACCCGGCGCGCCTGCCGGCCACCATCCGCAGTCGTTGCCAGCGTATCGAGATCGGCCGACCGTCGCGCGAGGCGGCGCTGGCCTGGTTGCACGCGCAGCGTATCGACGCCAAGCGCGCCGAGGCTGCGCTCGACGCGAGCCTGGGCAATCCGGGACTGGCGCTGGCGTGGCTCGCCGATGACACGCTGGAGCTGCGCAAGGCCTGCATCGACGATCTCGCCGCGTTGACGCAGGGGCGGCGAAGTGCCGCCGAAGTGGCCGAGCGATGGACCGCGGATCGTCCGGACACGCGACTATGGTTCGCGGCGGCGCTGGCGCGCGAGGAGGCGTCGCGCATCGCGCGCGGCGAGGCCGGCACGCTCGGCTTGACCGCGCGCAGCGAAATCCCGAAGCTAGCGGCGTGGTTCGGTCGCGCCAATCGTGCGCGCGGTCTGCTTGCCACGCCGCTGCGTGCGGAACTGGTCCTGCTGGATCTGTTGCGTCAGTGGCCGGCCAGCGAGCCCACAGCGAGGAGAGCATAGGCATGTCGACTCCGGCATCGGGAGGCGCACCGCGGCAGGGTATCCTGTCGCTGGCAATCAAGGACAAGGGCGCGTTGTTCAACGCCTACATGCCCTTCGTGCGTGGCGGCGGCTTGTTCGTGCCGACGACCAAGCGCTACAGCCTCGGCGACGAGGTATTCATCCTGCTTTCGCTGATGGAGGACAAGGACCGCCTGCCGGTTGCCGGCAAGGTCGTCTGGATCACGCCGGCGGGTGCGCAGGGTAATCGGCTGGCCGGCATCGGCGTGCAGTTCGGCGATTCGTCCGACGGCGAAGTTGCGCGTACGAAGATCGAATCGATCCTGGCCGGCATCCTGACGCAGGAACGGCCCACGCACACGATGTAGGCCTCGCGATGCGCGTATTGATCCTCGGTGCCGGCGCGATCGGCGGCTACTTCGGCGCGCGCCTGATCGAGGCGGGCGGCGACATCTCCTTCCTGGTGCGCCCGCGGCGGGCGACCCTGCTGGCCGAACACGGCCTGCGCGTGTTCAGCGGGCGCGGCGACTTTGCGCGCAAGGTACGCACCCTCGTTGCGGCGGACGCGCACTACGACCTGGTGATCGTTTCCTGCAAGGCCTACGATCTCGATGCGGCGATCGCGTCGATCGGTCCCGCAATCGGCCCGGCAACACGCGTGCTGCCGCTGCTCAATGGTTTGCATCATTTCGATGCGCTCGATGCCGCGTTCGGCGCAGGGCGCGTGCTCGGCGGCCTCTGCCACATCTCGGTCACGCTGGACGAGGACGGCGCGATTCACCAGCTCGGCGCGCTCGAACGACTCACCTTCGGCAGCCGCGATGCCGCCGTAGCGGTACCGGCAGCGATCGCGACCGGCCTGCGCTCGCTCGGTACGAACGTCGTCGAAAGTCGCGACGTGATCGGTGCGATGTGGGACAAGTTCGCGTTCATCGCGACACTCGCCGGCAGCACCTGCCTGATGCGCGGCAGCGTCGGCGACATCGTGGCGACGGCGGAAGGTGGCGCGCTCGTGCGCCGATTGCATGGCGAATGCGCACAGGTCGCGGCACGCAGTGGACACGCGCTCGACGGCGCCGCGATCGAGACGGCACTCGGCATTCTGACCGCGCCGGCTTCGCCACTGAAGGCTTCGATGCTGCGCGATCTCGAACGCGGCGCGCGTACCGAATGCGAACACATCCTCGGCGATCTGCGCGAGCGAGCGATCGGACTCGCCATCGATACGCCGCTGCTGGCTGCCGCGCTGACGCACCTGCGTGTTTACGAAGCGGCGCGGGTTTTGCCCAGTCGGACAGCTTAGAGCTGGAGATTGCAACACGTAGGACACGAAGAAGAACTGGAAGTTTGATTCTTTTCCTTCGTGCCCTTCGTGATTCAGGCTCTACGCCTTCGACGCTTCCAATGAAGCCCGCGCGTACTGCTTCACGGTGGCCAGCATTGCCGCCAGGCCGTTCGAGCGCGTCGGGGAAAGATGCTTGGCGAGACCGATCGCTTCGATGAAGCGCGGTTCGGTCGAGACGATCTCCGCCGCTGAGCGGCCGGAGTAGACGCGCAGCAGCAAGGCGATCAATCCCGACACGATCGAGGAATCGCTGATCGCGCGAAAGTCGAGGCGAGCGGCATTGCCACTGGCGAGCAGCCACACCTGCGACTGGCAGCCGTGCACCTTGTTCGCCTCGGTCTTCGCCTCGTCCGGAAACGGTGCGAGCTTGCGGCCGAGATCGATCAGGTACTGATAGCGTTCGGTCCAGTCGCCGAAGAACGCGAACTCCTCGGCAATCGCAGCCTGCGCCTGCTCGGCGCTGGCCTCGGCTGGCCCCATCGCTGCATCGACCGGACTCACGATTTCTTCCAGCGCGGACCTTGCGGCGTATCCTCGACGACGACGCCGAGCGTGAGCAGTTGATCGCGGATGCGGTCGGACTCGGCGAAGTTGCGCGTCTGCTTGGCCGTTGTGCGCTCGGCGACGAGACGGTCGATTTCGACCACGTCGAGAATGCCGCCACCCGTGGACTGCTTGAACCACGCTTCCGGATCCTGCTGCAGCAGACCGAGCAGTTCACCGCCGGCGAGCAGGGCGGCCTTGGTCGCGCTGCGCTCGGCGGAAGTCTTTGCAGCGCGTGCCGCGTCGGCGAGGCTGGCGAGCACGGCGAAGGCAGCCGGCGTGTTGAGATCGTCGAGCAGCGCGGCCTCCACGTCCGTCGCGTCGGTGCCGGCGTCCGCTTGCACATCGGTCAGATCGCGCAGCAGGTTGTAGTAGCCGTCCAGCGTCGAGCGCGTCTGCTGCAGGGTCGTATCGGACCAATCCAGTGGCTGTCGGTAATGCGCCTTGAGCAGGAGGAAGCGCAGCACTTCGGCCGGGTATTTTTCCAGCAGTTCGTGCAGCACCAGCACATTGCCGAGCGACTTCGACATCTTCTTGCCGTCGAAGGTCAGCATGCCGTTGTGCAACCAGTAGCGTGCGAACACGCGGCCGCCATGCGCGCAGGTACTTTGCGCGATCTCGTTCTCGTGATGCGGGAACATCAGGTCGTTGCCGCCGGCATGGATGTCGATGGTGTCGCCCAGATGCTTCTCCGCCATGGCCGAGCACTCGATGTGCCAACCCGGACGACCGCGACCCCAGGGGCTGTCCCAGCCGGGCAACTCCGGCGTCGACGGCTTCCACAGCACGAAGTCGGCCGGATTTTTCTTGTAGGGGGCGACCTCGACGCGGGCGCCCGCGATCATGTCCTCGGTCGAGCGACCGGACAGCCGGCCGTAGTCGGCATACGTGGCGACATCGAACAGCACATGGCCCTCGGCCGGGTACGCATGACCACCCGCGATCAGCCGTTCGCACATTGCGATGATCTCGCTGATATGCGCGGTCGCATGCGGAATCACATCCGGCACGTCGGCGCCAATCTTCGCCATGTCTTCGAGATAGGCGGCGGTATAGCGATCCGTGATCTTGCTGATCGGAACGCCGGCGGCCCCGGCCGCCGCATTGATCTTGTCGTCGACGTCGGTGATGTTGCGTGCGTAGACGACATTCG
>JBDTYM010000141.1:0-6957 GCA_040005635.1 Dokdonella sp.
ATGCTGGCCTGTCACGCCGGAGGTCGCGGGTTCGAGTCCCGTCCGCTCCGCCATACACCCGCCGGTTTGGAGACCCCATCTCCAAACCGGTTTTTTTATGCGCCACGTGCAGGGTTTTCGGGGATCGCGACCGGACTGTTTGCGCTCGAGAGTTCGTGTTGCCCTCTAAATTCGGCCCGCGTCCCGCCACTCGAATTTCGCGTGTCCGGTCGCGTTGGAGGCGATCCATTCGCCGGGTAGGTTCGTAGGGGTGCACGCGCCAGCGGAAGCACGCAGACTGTCAAGCGAACCGCGCCGCATGACTCGCTCGACGCGAGCGGGTTTAGCGCGGCATGCCGTGGAGACGCCGTTGCTCTTCCCAGTCGAGTGGCGGGCTCCGCTTCAAGGATTTCACCGTGGACCGAATGGGCTGGCGACCCTGGATCACCTTCTCGACGATGTCCGGCGCCAGCAGGGCGCTGTAGAGGATCCGGGCGACGTAGCGTTCATCGAGGTTTTCTTCCTTGGCGATCTCTCGAACCGACAACCTATCGCCTGAAGTGAGTTGCTCATACCAGCGCCGGCCGCGGGCGATCAGACGGATTAGCGCCTTGTCAGCCGTGCCGGCTTCGTCCGCCATCGGCCCGCTGTTGATCACCAGTCGAAGGTCATGGCCGGTTCGATAAAGGCGAACGGGGATCGATAAGGTCACTCCCGGTCCCTGTTCTTCCGCCTCCGTGCTCTCCTGAGCACCAAGGAATTGCCGCACGGCACTGCGATCCATCACGAGATCGATCGTGGTCGGTCGAACCCGCACCTGTCGAATCAGCAGTCGCCAATGCACCCAGTCGGTGTCCGACCGCGCACTGACCCGCTTGGCAGCTTGAACGACACGCTCTCTTGTTGCGAGCTCGTCGTGTTCATCGAACAAGGTATCGAGCAGCGCGTCGCGCGATCCGAGGTATTTCCGCCACCGATCCGCGACATGCTGTTCCAGCAAATCCGCAGGGAGGCGACCCTGCTTGCGGGACGGCTCAGCCCCCCCCCGCTCCGTCTTCATTACGGGTTGCACCCATGTGCAGGAAAACGGCATCGGCTTCGCCGGCGAGTTCGCGGCCTACGATGACCGGTTTATTCCCAGTCTGACCCGGCTCGCAGCGGCGGCCAAAAGCGGCGGCGCGCCGGCGATCCTCCAGATTTTCCATGCCGGCGTCAAAACCCGACCAGACCTCGTATCCGATATCGTCGCAGCGAGTGCCGTTCCCGGCAATGCGGGTCCGTCAGCCCCATCCATCATTCCACGCGCGCTCGCGACCGAAGAAGCCGAGGACGTTGTTCACGCCTTTGGCGAAGCGGCGCGTCGCGCTATCGAAGCCGGCTTCGATGGCGTCGAGCTTCATGGTGCGCACGGCTTCCAGCTCCAGAATTTCTTCTCGCCTCATTTCAACCAGCGAAGCGATCGCTGGGGCGGTTCTCTCGAGGATCGTATGCGCTTGCCTTGCGCTGTCGTCCAGTCCATTCGCACGATCGTTGCCGACCACGCGCAACGTCCCTTCATGCAGGGCTATCGAGTGACCGTTGACGAGCCGCACGGGGATGGCTTGCGCATCGAGCAGTCGCTTGCACTCGTCGACCGCGTCATCGGGTACGGCTTGACTATCTGCATGTGTCGCTGAGCGACGCGCTCCAGGCTCGACCAGTCGACGCTCCCGACGGTCTCCGCATCGTCGATATCGTGCGCGACCATGTCGGAGGGCGTGTCCCGATCATCGTGGCCGGCCGTATCAGGACGCCCGAGCAAGCCCAGAAAGTGATCGATGCAGGAATTTCGCTCGCGGCTGTCGGCCAAGGACTGGTGATGAACCCTGATTGGGTTCAATTTGCGCAAGGTGATGCGCAGGGCCGCATCACTCTCGATATCGCCGCGTCCGACGTGCCACGTCTGGCCATACCCGCCAAACTCGGGAGCGTTATAGAAGGTACCGCAGGATGGTTCAGCATTCGTCAGGCCGCATGAACGAACCGCTCGGACTCTATTCCGCAGATAGCACCTCGCCAATGTCCTGCAGCGAGTTGCAGCCCCACTTGCATGAGCGGCTACACGCTTCAGCATTTGACGAACCGTGATCGCAAAAAGAGGTGTAGTTTTTGCTATGTTCAAGTCCATTACGCTGGTCACTGCACGCGGCAACGGAGGGTAGGATGACGAAGGGTCGTTTCATCACGGGTATGTTGTTGAGTACGAGCCTCGCCGTGTCCGTCTCGGCCGCCGAGACTGTGCCGCTGAAGAAGCCCGCTGACTTCTCGGGCATAGCGGATCAGGCCGAGCGCTCACGTTCCCTGTTCGTCGAGGCGGGCAAGGTCATCCAGAGTCCACGCTGTCAGAACTGTCACCCGAGGGGCGAACGCCCGAGCCAGGCCGACGATATGCACCCTCACCAGCCGCTGGTCGTGCGCGGCCTCGACGACAAGGGCGCCATTGCGATGCGCTGCACGACATGTCATCAGACGGCGAACTTCGCGCCTGCCGGAGTGCCCGGCGCGCCGAAATGGCACGTCGCGCCCGTTGAGATGGCATGGCAAGGAAAATCGCTCGGCCAGATCTGCGAGCAGATCAAGGATCTCGCGCGCAATGGCAAGCGCACGCTTGCGCAAATCCACGATCACATGGCCCACGATGAACTGGTCGGTTGGGGCTGGCATCCGGGTGGCGAGCGTACGCCGGCACCCGGCACGCAGCAGGAGTTCGGCGAACTCATCGCCGCCTGGATCCAGACCGGCGCCGCGTGCCCGGCGCCGTGAATCAAACATTGCCTTCGACGGGAGTCTTTCAATGTCCGCAATCTCAATCAACGTCAATGGCCGTGCGCATCAGGTGGACGCCGATGGCGAGACGCCCCTGCTATGGGTGCTTCGTGACGACATCGGCCTGACCGGAACGAAGTTCGGCTGCGGCGTGGCGCAGTGTGGTGCCTGCACGGTGCACGTCGACGGCGACCCGGCGCGATCCTGTGTCACACCGGTCGCAGCCATCGGAAGCCGCAAGGTGACGACCATCGAAGGCCTCGAATCGCGCACCGCGAAAGCCGTTCAAAAGGCATGGGTCGAGCTCGACGTCGCGCAATGCGGTTACTGCCAGTCGGGCCAGATCATGTCGGCCACGGCGCTGCTCGAACAGAACCCGCACCCGAGCGACACCGATATCGATCACGCACTGGCCGGCAACATCTGCCGCTGCGCCACGTATGTCCGCATCCGCGCCGCGATCCATGCGGCGGCAAGCCAGCTGTCGGCCTGAGGAGTTCACCATGCACCCATTGATGCAGGATTTCATGCGGCAGACGACCGGCGAGCGCGAAGATCGAGCGCGCGCGTCCCTTGTTGCCGAACAGGCGACCGCGGCAGCGCCACGGCCCGCGTCCGCGGGAGTTACGCGTCGCCAAGTCCTAAAAGCCGGCGCCGCTGGCGGCCTGATCGTCGCGATCGGCGGCTGGATGCCGCGCTCGGCGTGGGCGGCGGCTGGACAAGGCCCGGAAGGCGGTGCAGCCAAGGCCGCGTTCGAACCGAACCAGTTTGTCAGCGTCGGCACGGACAATATCGTCACCATCGTCAACAAGCATCACGAGATGGGGCAAGGCAACACGACGGGTCTGGCGACGCTGGCCGCGGACGAGCTCGATGCTGACTGGTCGTTGGTGCGCACGGAATATGCCGGCGCCGACCTCAAGCTCTACGCCAACCTCGCGTTCGGCATGCAAGGGACCGGTGGGTCGTCGGCGATTTCCAATTCGTATCTGCAGTACCGCACTGCGGGCGCGACCGCACGCGCGATGCTGGTCGCCGCCGCTGCCGACGCGTGGAACGTGCCCGCATCCGAAATTCAGACCAGCAAAAGCGTGCTCAGCCATTCGTCGGGAAAGCGCGCCACCTATGGCGAGATGGCCGCCGCAGCGGCGAAGCAGACGCCGCCAGCCAAGCCGACACTGAAAACGCCGGAACAGTTCACCCTGATGGGGCACGAGCACGCCACGCCGCGCGTCGACTCGCCGTCGAAGTGCAACGGCACGGCCACGTACACGGGCGACGTGAAGCTTCCGGGGATGCTCACCGCGATGATCGCGTTCCCGCCTTCGTTCGGCGCGAAGATGGTGTCGTTCGATGCGTCGGCGGCAACCAAGGTCAAAGGTGTCACCGACGTCGTCGCGGTGCCCGAAGGGGTCGCCGTCGTCGCGCGCAGCACCTGGGCTGCGCAGCAGGGTCGGCGTGCCTTGAAGGTCACCTGGGACGAGTCGGCCGGCGCGAGTCTCGATTCCGAAGCGTTGCTCGCCACATACCGCGATCTTGCAGGCCAGCCGGGCACGCCGTTCGCGAAACCGGCGGCGCCGGGTGCGGGCACACCGGTGCTGTCGACGGCAAAGACCGTGGACGCCGTCTACGAGTTCCCGTTTCTTGCACATGCGCCGATGGAGCCGCAGAGCTGCGTGGCATGGCTGCACGACGGCATGCTCGAAACCTGGGCCGGCCACCAGTTTCCAACCTTCGATCATCAGGCTGCGGCAAAGGCTGCGGACTTGCCTCCGGAAAAAGTGAAGCTGCACGCGCTGGTCTCCGGCGGCAGTTTCGGCCGCCGCGCGAATGCATACAGCGACTTCACCGTCGCCGCCGTCAACGTGGCCGTTGCGATCAAGGGTCGCGCACCGGTGCGTCTGCAGTTCACCCGCGAGGACGACATGAGTGCCGGCCTGTATCGGCCGATGGCGGTGCACTCGGTCCAGGTCGGCCTCGACGACAGCGGCAAGGTGACGTCCTGGAAGCACGGCATTGCGACGCAATCCATCATGGCTGGAACAGCCATGGCGAAGATGATCAAGGACGGCGTCGATCCGACGTCTGTCGAAGGCGTGTTTCCTTCTTCGTACGACCTGCCGATGATGGATGGCCAATTGCATTCACCGGTGCTGCCGGTGCGTCCGTTGTGGTGGCGCTCGGTCGGCAATACGCACACCGCCTACGTCATGGAGACGATGATGGACAAGCTCGCCCTCGCAGCGGCCCAGGATCCACTCGCCTTCCGGCTCGGGCTGCTGAAGAAGGACTCGCGCGCCGCCGGCGTTCTAAAGCTTGTGGCCGACAAATCGGGCTGGGGCAAGGCGATGCCTGCTGGCTCGGCGCAGGGCATCGCGGTGCACGAGTGTTTCGGCACGACGGTCGCCCAGGTGGCCGACGTGACGCTGAAGGATGGCACGGTGCACGTCGACCGCGTCTTCTGTGCCGTGAATTGCGGCGTGGCCGTCAATCCCGACGTCATCAAGGCGCAGATGGAAGGATGCATCGGCTTCGCACTCGGCGCGCTCTATTACAGCGAAATCGACGTGAAGGCGGGACGGGCGACGCAACGCAACTTCGACCAATACAAATCGCTGCGCATTTACGAGATGCCTGTCGTCGAGGTGTTCATCGTGCAGAGCACGCTTGCACCGACCGGCGTCGGCGAGCCAGGCGTGCCGCCGCTCGGACCCGCCGTTGCCAATGCCATCGTTCGCGCGGGCGGCCCTGCCATTGTCCGCCTGCCCTTTACCCGCGCCGGGCTGGTGAAAGTTTGACGGCGCATTCTATTCAATAGCGAAAAACGATCGATCGACTGAGACCTCGGCGACGCGTGCGCCGATGCTCGGGCTTGCCCATCGATATCTCTCGGACGGACTGGATCGTGCTCGGGGCGTGCGTACATACCGTTCTGCAACCTTGCGTAACTCTTTACCACTGCGCGCGACGGTCCTGGGAGACGTCGCAATTTGAACGCGAACCTTCGGTCGGATAGACGCTTATCCTAGGTTTCGATGCCGAGGGAGACGTGTGCTCCCAACAAACGAGTGCCGTTGAGCTTGCTTCCGGCGATGTGCCAATCGGAAGCTCGCGCGGCGAAAACTGACGAGCGGACCTTCAGCCCGAACGGCCGCTCGAAATTGTCGTCGATGGTGCCTCACCGAGCTCATTCAGCACGTTGCTTCTCGCCATCGTTGCTCGACCGATCTGGGAGGATGCCGCTAGCGACAATCTGAACGAGATGATCGGCCCGTGGCGCGAATGACGGTAGGTCGACGAGCCAGCCGAGCGCCGCCATCAGGCCGAACAGGTCGTCCCCATTCATATCGGTGCGCGCCGTACCTTCGGCCTGAGCACGGAGCAGTAGTCGCGCGCTCGCTGAGTGCACCGCTGCGCATGAAGCATAAAGAGCAGAGTCCGGGTTCGTGTGGGCGGCCGCCATCAGGGCGACGACGCCCCTATACCTTTGGGCGAATGCCATCCATTCGCGAAACCAAGACACGAGCGCTTCGTCAGGTGAATTCGACGTTTCGAGTTCGTCTGCCTTCTGCGTCAGTTCGTCCAGATTCGTGCACAACAACGCTTCAAACAAGGCTTCTCGCGTCGGGAAATGACGCAGAAGCGTAGCCAACCCGACGTCAGCCCGGCGCGCGATATCTCGCATGGACACGTCGACACCGTGCTTGGCGACGACATCGTGCGCGACCGCAAGCAGATGGCTGTAATTTTTTTTGGCGTCGGCTCGCATGGGGCCCCTTGACAACCGGATCACTGATCCGTATATTTGGAGCACTGGTCCGGATGCTGTAAATCAGGATCTGGATCGCTGATCCAAATGATACAGCGGCTTTGTGCCAATGGGAACAGCGGCGCTGCCTTACACCACAAACGAAAGGTGAAAATTGTGAAAAAACTGGAAGGTAAGGTTGCAGTCATCACGGGCGGAAGCAGCGGGATTGGCTTGGCCACGGCCAAGCGCTTCGTGGAAGAAGGTGCGCACGTCGTGATCACTGGGCGACGAGAGAAAGAGCTGAAGGAGGCCGCCGCCTCCATCAAGCGAAACGTTACAACGGTCGTGGGCGACGTGTCGCGCCTGGAAGATCTGGACCGGCTCTATGCCGTCGTGAAAGAGAAACATGGTCACATCGACGT
>JBDTYM010000142.1:0-6878 GCA_040005635.1 Dokdonella sp.
CGGGATCAGCAGGCGATTGAGGTCGGCTTCGAGTGTTTCGCGTTCGGCGCCGAGCGCGGCGATTTCCTCTTGCGCGAGGTCCTTCAGCTCCGGATCGCGCAGCATGGCCTGCGCCGATTCGAGCGCGCTGGCGGTTTCGTCGTAAGCGCGCAGCGATTCGGCCAGCGGCGTCAGCTGCGCATGCTCGCGCGAGACGTCACGCAGGCGCTTCACGTCGGCGAGCACCTCGGCGCTGGCGAGCATGTGCTCGAGTTCCTCGTGGCGTTCGGCGAGTTGTTCGAGTTTGCGGCGGATACTGGGTTGCATGGGAGTACAGAGCGCTGAAGGGGGCGAGCACGATGATCCCGGCGCGCTGCGTGTTCGCAAAGGAGGCGCGGGGTCCCGGCTGTGCCGGGACGACGACAAGTAACCCAGCTAACGCTCGCGTTCGCCGCTGCCGTGTGAATCGGTATCGAACAGGCGCTCGGCCGCGCGCAGCAGCTCATCGTCACCGCGCAATGCGGCCGCGCGCAGGTTCGCGCTGGGTGCGTGCAGCAGTTTGTTGGTCAGCGTGTTGGCAAGGAAGCTGAGCGCTTCCTGTGGCGATTTGCCGCGCGCGAGCAGAGCCTGCGCCTTGGCCAGCGTCTCGTCGCGGTTCGCCTCGGCGACGCGGCGCAGATCGATCACCGGATTGTAGGCATCGAGCGCGCGCCACCAGCCCATGAAATGCTCGACCGAGAGTTCGATCATCGCCTCGGCCTCGCGTGCCGCTTCGCGGCGCGAACGCAGGTTGTCGTCGATGACCTGGCGCAGATCGTCGATCGTATAGAGATAGACGTCTTCCAGCTCGGCAACCGCAGGTTCGATATCGCGCGGCACCGCGATGTCGACCAGGAACATCGGCCGCCGCCGGCGTGCGGCAATTGCGGCAGCGACCTGGGCGTGGCTGAGCACCGGTTCGCGGCTGGCGGTCGAGGCGATCACGATGTCGGCTTCGGCCAGGTGCTTGCCGAGATCGGCCAGTGCGATCGCATAGCCGCCGAAACGGGTCGCCAGCGTCTGCGCATGGTCGAGCGTGCGGTTGGCGACGATCAGGCGCCGCACCTTGGCTTCGGTCAGATGGCGTGCGGCCAATTCGATCGTCTCGCCGGCGCCAATCAGCAGTACGCAGGCTTCGCGCAAGTCGGCGAAGACGCGCTCGGCGAGGCGCACCGCGGTGAACGCGACCGAGACCGTATTGGCACCGATGCGCGTATCCGAGCGCACTCGCTTGGCCACCGCGAAGGTGTTCTGGAACAGGCGCTCGAGCGGCGCCTTCAGCGTATGCGCCTCGCGTGCATAGGCGTAGGCGTCCTTGACCTGACCGAGAATCTGCGGCTCGCCGAGCACCATCGATTCGAGCCCGGTGGCGACGCGGAACAGATGACGCACCGCATCGGCGTCATGATGCAGATAAAGGAACTCGTCGACGCGCGCGCGGGTCAGTTGCTGGTGATGATGCAGCCAGGTGGCCGGTACGCCCTCCGCGCCCGCTTCCACCGTGCAGTACAGCTCGGTTCGATTGCAGGTCGACAGGATCGCGGCTTCCAGCACGCCAGGTTGCGCGGACAGCTCGGCGAGGGCTGGCGTCGTCGCTTCCGCAGGGAACGCAACGCGCTCGCGCAGCGCGACCGGTGCGGTCAGATGATTGAGTCCGAGGGCGACTAGGGCCATATGCAAAGTATCGCGGCAAACCTCGGCAGCACGACCGGACAATTCGCCGATCGGGAAAACGTGAACACCGGTCGATCCGATGCGCAGCGCCGAACGGCTGCGGCCGGATCGGCTAAGCTAACCGACCTGTCGTCCGGGCGCGGCGAATTGTGCGGGCGCCATCCACTGATATCAAGCAAGACAAGGCTTTGCATGGCTTCCCGAATCGCATTGCGCGATCGATGTTTTCTCTTCCGCAGCATTGCCGCAGGCACGCTGGCGCTGCTCGCGATGGCGATTCTCTCCGCCTGTGCGCCGCTGCAGCCGAAGGCCCGCGTCGCCGGCGTCGCGCTGGCGCCGGCAGCGACACCAGTGGCGCCCGAGCATGATCTGCTGGCGAAATTGCTCGCCGCGCAGTTCGCGCTGCAGAACAACGATCTGCAAGCAGGCGCGCAAGGGTATGCCGACGCGGCGGAGTTGTCGCCGGATCCGGCGGTCAGCGAGGAAGCGACGCGACTGGCCTTGTCGGTCAAGCAATGGGCATTGGCGACTCGGGCGCTGGCGCGCTGGCAACAGTTGGCGCCGAAGGATGCCGGCATCGCGCAGGCGCGCGCCTGGATTGCGCTGGCCGAGAAGCGCAGCGACGACGCCTACGCCGACCTCGATGCGCTGGCGGCACGCGGCGATCAGCAGAGCTGGCGCCTGATCGCGCAGACCCTGCTCAGCGCCGATGACAAGACCGCCGCGGCGCATCTGCTCGATCGCCTGGCGACGCCGCAGCATCTGGGGGCAAAGGAAACCAATTGGGTCGCCGTCAGCCAGCTTGCTTTCAAGCTCGGCGACAAGGCGCTTTCGCAACGCCTCGTCGAAGCAGCCGTGGCCAAATTCCACGGCGGCGACAGCTACGCCTGGAGCGCGCGTCTGGCACTCGATCGTGGCGACAAGGCCGGTGCGCGCGAGAAATACGCCGAAGCATTGAAACGCGATCCGAAGAGCCTGCGTCTGCGCGGCGGCTATGCAGCCCTGCTGGCCGACGGAGGCGACAATGCCGGCGCCGCGCGCGCGTTGGCGATCGGTCCACAGGACGACGCGACCTACGGTGCGCGCGCTGCGTATGCCGCGCGTGGCGAAGACAAGGGCGCGCTGGCTTCGCTGTATCGCGAGCTTGTAGCCGACAAGTCTGCGCGTGCGGGCAAGCGCCTGTATCTGATGGGGCAGGTCGCCGAACTGGTCGACAAGCGCGACGACGCGCTGGAGTGGTATCGCGGCATCAGCGACGACGACGAGCATTGGTTCGACGCGCAGATGCGCGAAGCGGTCCTGCTCGATCAGCTCGGCCGCACCGACCAGGCGTTCGATTTCCTGCACCAGCTGCAGGCGCAGACGGCCGAGGACAGCGATCAACTCGGCAATGCCTATCTGCTCGAGGCCGAAGTGTTGGCACGCCGGCAACGTCCGCGTGACGCGATCGCGGTCTACACGCGTGCGCTCGGCACCCTGCCCGACGATCCCCGCCTGCTCTATGCGCGTGCACTGCTCGCGGTCGACCTAGGCGATGTCGCCGGCGCCGAACGCGACCTGCGCCGCGTGATCGAGCTGAAGCCGGACGATGCCGAAGCGATGAACGCGCTCGGCTACACGTTGGCCGACAGCAGCCACAAGGGCGATGCGAAGCTCGGCGAAGCGCGCGATCTGGTCCGGCGTGCCATCGAGCTCAAACCGAACGAACCGGCGATCATCGACAGTCTTGGCTGGATCCACTACCGCCTCGGCGATCTCGACGCCGCGCTGACGCAGTTGCGGCGTGCCTACGAGAAGCAGCCCGATGCCGACATCGCGGCCCACCTGGGCGAAGTGCTCTGGGTCAAGGGCGATCGCGACGAAGCGCGCAAGGTATGGGACGAAGGCCGCAAGAAGGATCCGAAGAACAAGGCCTTGCTCGAGGCGATTCAGCGGCTGGCGACATGATGCGTTCGCTTGCGCTCCGCTGCGGCGGCTGCACGCTGGCGCTGCTGCTGGCCGCGTGTGCCGGTCCGCAGGTCAAGCCGGTGGCTGCGAATGCCGATCTGTTGACACGTCAGGCCGAGCGCGAGCAGGTCGTGTCCGCGCGTGCGGAATGGCGTCTGAGCGGTCGCCTTGGTGTCTCCGACGGTCGCGACAGCGGCAGCGGCTCGCTGGAGTGGACGCAGCGCAGCGACGAGTTCCGCTTCAGCGTGCATGCCCCGGTGACCGGCAAGACCTGGACCTTGTCCGGCACCCCGCGGCGCGCCGTGCTGGAGGGTCTGCGCGAACAGCCGCTCGAAGGCGATGCGGCCGACCTGCTCGCACGCGAACTTGGCTGGCAGGTGCCGGTCGCCGAGCTGACGCGCTGGGTGCGCGGCCTGCGCACCTCGCCGCAGTCGCGCATCACGTTTACCGCGGATGGCCTGCCGGCCACGATCGACGAAGCCGGTTGGCATGTGCAGTACCAGGGCTACGACACGGCGTTCGATCCGCCGCTGCCGAGCAAGGTGTTCGCCAGCAAGGGCGACTACAAGGTGCGTCTGGCGATCCGCGAGTGGACGTTACGGTGACGCCGCAGCACGACGCGGCGCGAGCGGCCGGTTGGAGTGCATGGCCCGCGCCGGCCAAGCTGAACCTGTTTTTGCACATCGTCGGCCGCCGCGCGGACGGCTATCACCTGCTGCAAACCGTATTCCAGTTGCTCGACTGGGGCGATGAGGTGCGTTTGCGCGTGCGCGCCGATGGCCAGATCCAGCGCACCGATCCGATGGTCGGCGTGCCGGCCGCCGACGATCTGGCCGTGCGTGCGGCGAAAGCCCTGCAGGCGGCGACCGGCGTGCACCTCGGTGCTGATATGGCGATCGACAAGCGGATTCCGCTCGGTGCAGGCCTCGGTGGCGGCAGCTCCGACGCCGCAACGGCCCTGATCGCCCTGAACGCGCTCTGGGGTACCGCACTCGACGCCGATCGACTCGCCGCAATCGGCCTGCAGCTCGGCGCCGACGTGCCCGTGTTCGTGCGCGGCCACAGTGCCTGGGCCGAAGGCGTCGGCGAGCAACTGACGCCGCTCGATCTGGCGCCGTGCTGGTATGTCATCGTCGATCCGGGCGCGATGGTGCCTACGGCTAGCCTCTTCGCCGCTGCGGAATTGACACGCAACGCGCCGCATCTGACAATTCCGCTCTTCCTTTCGGGCGTCGCGACGGGCAATGTGTTCGAGCCGGTCGTGCGCGAGCGTTTTCCTGCGGTGGCGCAGGCGCTGAACTGGTTGGCAGGACATGGCTTGGCGCGGCTCAGCGGTTCCGGGGGCTGCGTTTTCGCGGCGGTCGAATCTCGCGAAGCAGCAATGGATATTGTGGAAAAATGCCCGCCCGGCATGCGCGGCTACCCGGCGCGCGGCGTCATGCGGTCGCCATTGCTCACGCGGCTGGACGAGTGGCGCGCGCTGTCGGTAGCAAGCGCGCGTCGTTGACGCGGTACGTTGGCGCAGGAGGCGCCGACGCGAAGGACAAGGCGCGGCGTTGCCGCGACGGTTCACAGCGATTCGCGGCAGGATGCCGATACCCTAGTTGGGGCGTCGCCAAGTGGTAAGGCACCGGGTTTTGATCCCGGCATTCGCAGGTTCGAATCCTGCCGCCCCAGCCAACCCGAAGGCTCGCGCAGCGAGTGCTCGGGTCGGCAGATGTTGGATAAATCACGATCGCTGGTCGCATGCGGCCGGCAACCCCGGACTGAAGGGAAGGGGGTTTGGACAAGAACGGTTCAACAAGAACGATTCGGCGCGGCCTGCCGGGCAGTTGGCGTAACGGAGTAGAGCGTGGACACCAACGTAGGCAATGCCAGCATCCTGGTTTTCACCGGGAACGCGAATCGCGATCTCGCGACCGCGATCTGCGCCGAGCTGAATGTGCCGCTGGGCAAGGCCCTGGTCGGTCGCTTCAGCGATGGCGAGGTGCAGGTCGAGATCGAGGAGAACGTGCGCCGACAGGAGGTTTTCGTCGTGCAGCCGACGTGCGCGCCAACGGCCGACAATTTCATGGATCTGCTCGCGCTGATCGACGCGCTCAAGCGCGCCTCGGCGGCGAGTGTGACCGCGGTGATTCCCTACCTCGGCTATGCACGGCAGGATCGTCGTCCGCGTTCGGCTCGCGTGCCGATCACGGCCAAGGTTGCCGCCGAGATGATCGGCGTGGTCGGCACCGATCGCGTGCTGACCGTCGACCTGCACGCAGACCAGATCCAGGGCTTTTTCGATATCCCGCTCGACAACGTGTACGCCTCGCCGGTGCTGCTGGCCGACATCTGGCGTTACTACGCGAAGGAAGATCTGATCGTCGTCTCGCCCGATGTCGGCGGTGTCGTGCGGGCGCGGGCGATCGCCAAGCGCCTCGACGACGCGGATCTCGCCATCATCGACAAGCGCCGTCCGCGTGCGAACGAGGCGACCGTGATGAACATCATTGGCGAGGTCAAGGACAAGGTCTGCATCCTCGTCGACGACATCGTCGATACCGCCGGCACCTTGTGCGCGGCGGCTGCGGCGCTGAAGAAGAATGGCGCGCGCAAGGTCGTCGCGTATTGCACGCACCCGGTGCTGTCCGGCCCTGCGATCCAGAACATCAATGGTTCCGCCCTCGACGAACTCGTGGTCACGGACACGATTCCGCTGTCGGACGCGGCAAAAGGGTGCAACAAGATCCGTCAGCTCTCGGTCGCCGAGTTGCTGGCGGAAACGATCCGCCGCATTGCCTATGGCGAGTCGGTGAGTTCGCTGTATGTCGATTGAAGAAGAGGGAATGGAGAAGGGGCAATAGGAAATAGGAACAGCCGCGAGCACGCCTCTCGATTTCCCATTTCCTACTTCCCACTTCCCCTTCCCAGCTCCAACCCACTCCCCTGGTCGCGGGGGAGTTTCCAGCCGCCGCGAGGCGGCCCAACTGCAATAAAGGCATTACGAAAATGGCAAAGTCTCATCTCATCAACGTCGAGAAGCGCAACGACGAAGGCAAGGGTGCGAGCCGCCGCCTGCGTCGCGCTGGCGTGGTTCCGGCGATCGTGTACGGCGGCGAATTGAAGCCGGTCAGCATCCAGCTTCAGCACAAGGACGTCTGGCACGCCAGCCAGAGCGAATGGTTCTATTCCTCGATCCTCGACCTCAGCCTCGGCGGCGACGTGCAGAAGGTGCTGCTGCGTGACATGCAGCG
>JBDTYM010000143.1:0-6854 GCA_040005635.1 Dokdonella sp.
CGGCATCCATGCCTCGCCTGGTAAATGCCGCAGCCGATGCCCGTGGGCATCGGCTAAGCGCGGCATTTACCAACCCATGTACTGGCCGCCGTTGATGGCTAGGTTGGCGCCGGTGATCCAGTTGGCTTGTTCGTTGGCGAAGAAGCCGACCGCATAGGCGATTTCATCGGGTTCGCCGAGGCGGCCGAGGGGGATCTGCGCGACGATCTTGGCGCGCACGTCTTCCGGTACCGCCATCACCATGTCGGTGCCGACGTAGCCTGGCGAGACCGTGTTCACCGTGATGCCGAACTTCGCGTTCTCCTGTGCCAGGGAGATCGTGAAACCGTGCATGCCGGCTTTCGCCGCAGCGTAGTTGGCCTGGCCATATTGGCCTTTCTGACCGTTGATCGAGCTGATCTGCACGATGCGGCCCCATTTGCGATTGCGCATGCCGTCGATGACCGGGCGGGTCACGTTGAAGCAGGAGCCGAGGTTGGTGTTGATGACCTCACCCCACTGCAGCGCGCTCATTTTGTGAAATGTTGTGTCGCGTGTGATGCCGGCGTTGTTGATCAGGATTTCAACCGGGCCGACCTGCTCTTCGATGGCACGCACCATCAATTCGGCGGTGGTCGCATCGGCGACATCGCCAGGCGCGATCGTGAAGTCGAAACCGTCCTTGCGTTGCGCATCCTGCCACGCCTTGGCACGTGCCTCGTCGCGGTAATTCGTGGCGACCTTGTGGCCGAGTTTGGCCAGATGGCGGCAGATCGCGGTGCCGATGCCACCGGTTCCGCCCGTGACCAGGGCGACGCGTGTCGTCATGACGTTTACTCCCGTTGATTCGTTGCGAGCGACGCGGTTGCGTCGCCCTGATTGTGCCCGCAGCCTCAGCAAACGTCCTTCCGCAGCGCCGCATACGGAGCCGGCACGGCAGCGCTTCGCGGAATCCGCGTCGCGTCGAAATCGCGCAGCGCGGCGGATAGTAGGGCGTTTGGATTACGCGCAGCCGACGCCGTCTGGCCGAGAAAACCGAGGGCGGCACGCAGCGCCGGCAGCGGATCAGCGGCGTCGACTGGCCGCGCGCGTTCGTGTTTGCTGAGCTTGCGGCCGTCGGCGTCGAGTGCCAGCGGCAGATGGGCGTAACCAGGCTGCGGCAGTCCGAGCAAACGCTGCAGCAGGAGCTGGCGCGCTGTCGAGTCGAGCAGGTCGGCGCCGCGCACGATGTCGGTGATGGCCTGCGCAGCATCGTCGACGACGACGGCGAGCTGGTAAGCCGCGTTGCCTTCGACACGCCAGATCACGAAGTCGCCGACTTCACGGCAAAGATCCTGTCGTTGTGGACCCTGGATCGCATCGTCGAAAGCGATCAAACCCTGCGCCACACGCACTCGCCATGCTGGCGCGCGCCCCGTTTGCTCAGCCACGACGCACTGCGGCGGATGCAAGCCGCCGAACGCCTCGAGGTCGCTGCGGCTGCACCAGCAGGCATACGCGGCGCCGGACTGCGCCAGACGTTCCAGCGCCGCGTGGTAGGCGGCGCTGCGTTCGCTTTGATACACGATCGCTGCGTCGGACTCCAAGCCGAACGCGCACAGTGTCGCCAGAATGTCGTGCGCCGCTCCGGCTGCTTCGCGTTCGCGGTCGAGATCTTCCATGCGCACGATCCAGCTGCCATTCGCCGCGCGTGCAAACAGCCAGCTGCCAAGGGCGGCGACGAGGGAGCCGAAATGCAGGCGACCGCTGGGAGAGGGCGCGAAGCGACCCTGGTACGCGGTCATCGACGCAGAGGCCTTGCGAGTGAACCCGCCACCGCAGCTGCGGTCCAAACTCCGACTCGTGCGCGCCAGCGGAACCGGGTAGGCTTTAAAAGCATGCTGGGGAGACGCATGAAGGGCGTCGGGAGATCGCGAAGGCTGCGATCTCGACCACCGCCATATCGCAATGAAACCGGACCATCGAGGTAGGCCATGCTGCGCATCGTTCTATTCGTTCTGACCAACCTGGCGGTGATGGCGCTGCTGACCATTGTCGTCAAGCTGACCGGCATCGATATCTACACGCAAAACCGCGGCGGGATCAACTTGCAGGGTCTGCTGATCATGTCCGCCGTGATGGGGATGGGCGGCTCGTTCATTTCGCTCGCGCTGTCGAAATGGATCGCGAAGAGGTCGGTCGGCGCGCAGGTGATCGCGCAGCCGCGCAATCCGACCGAATCGTGGCTGTTCGACACCGTGCGCCGCCAGTCCGAGAAGGCCGGCATCGGCATGCCCGAGATCGCCGTCTATGACGCGCCCGAAATGAACGCATTCGCGACCGGCATGAGCAAGAACCATGCGCTGGTTGCGGTCAGCACCGGCCTGCTGCAGAGCATGGACCGCGATCAGGTCGAGGCCGTGCTCGGCCACGAGATCACGCACGTCGGCAACGGCGACATGGTCACGATGGCGCTGATTCAGGGCGTCTTGAACACCTTCGTGATCTTCCTCGCGCGCATCATCGGCACGGTGGTCGACCGCATGCTCAGCGGCAATCGCGACGGCAGTGGCGGCGGCCTTGCCTATTTCGCGATCGTGTTCGTGCTGCAGATCGCGCTCGGCTTCCTCGCCTCGCTGATCGTGCTGGCGTTCTCGCGCTGGCGCGAGTTCCGCGCGGACGCTGGCGGCGCGCGCTTGGCCAGCAAGCAGGCGATGATTTCGGCGTTGGAGCGGCTCGCCGGCAATCACGGCGAGAACAGCTTGCCGAAGGCAATCCAGGCGTTCGGCATCTCGGGTGAAGGTGGTTTCACGCGCCTGCTGATGAGCCATCCGCCGATCGAGGAGCGCGTCGCCGCGCTGCGCGCCGCAGCTTGATGCGACGCGCGATCGCTTACGAAGTCGGAGAAGCGAAGGGCGCAGCCTCAAACACGAAGAACACGAATTAAAAGCTCGAAGAGAATGGAAATCGAAGAGGATGGAAAAAATTCCTTCTTCGTGTTCTTCGTATTTCAATCTTTATATAGTGGGCGCCTCAAGCAGCGGCACCCTGGGAAATGATCTTTTCGGGTTCCTGCAGGAAATTGCCCTGCACGAAGTTGACGCCACAGCTGAACAGGATCGACATGCTGGCCGCGTCTTCGACGAATTCGGCGACGGTCAGCTTGCCGGCGTGATGCGCCTGCTCGCAGATGTCCTTGATCTTCTCCTGGTTTTCCTTGTGCTTGGGCAGCTCGGCCATGAAGCTGCGATCAATCTTCAGATAGTGCGCGGGGATATGCTTGAGCAACTGGAACGAATTGAGGCCTGAGCCGAACTGTTCCAGCGCGAAGCCGCAACGCAGCTGCTCCAAGCCTTTGACGAACGCGCGCGCCGGTTTAAGGTTCGTCACGACCTTGCTCTCCGGCATCTCGAACACCAGCGAATCGCCACGCTGGCGTGCATTCTTCAGTTGCTGTGCGATCCACGGCAGCAGGGTCTGATCCTCCAGCGACTGCGGTGTCAGCTTGACGAAGAAGGTGGTGCGGTTGCCGGCGCGTTCGCGTTCGGCCAGCGCGCGGATCGCGGTGGCAATGACCCAGCGATCGATCGCCACCAGTTTGCCGTGCTGCTCGGCGACGGGCAGGAAGTGATTCGGCCCGATCTCACCCTTCGGCCCGGCCATGCGCAGCAGGATTTCGTAGAAGTCGCCATCGGCGCCGTGCAGGCTGACGATCGGCTGGTAGTACAGCACGAATCCGTTGGTCGCCAGCGCGTTGTCGATCAGCGCGACCCAGCGCCGTGCGCTTTCCGCCACGGCCTTGTCCTGTTCGGACGGATCGACCAGGCGCGTGCGGTTGCCGCCATCGCCCTGGGCGCCGCGCAAGGCGCCCTGCGCCAGGCTGAGCACGGTCGCCGCGCTCGCATTCTTCTCGCCGATCAGCACGCCACCGACACTGACGGTCAGGTTGATCGACTGCTTGCCGATCTCGAAGATGCGTTCGCTGAATGCGTTGCGCAGCGTTTCGGCGAGCTGGCGTGTCTCTTCGCCGCTGCGCGCAGTCAGCAGCACGCCGAAGGTGTGATCGGCGATGCGGCCGGCAATATCGGATTCGGTCAGATGCCTGCGCAGCAGGTTGGCCAGATCGCCGAGCAGGACATCGGTATTGCCGAGGCCGATCGTGTCGAGCACGCGCCGGAAATCATCCGGCTCGATCAGCAGCAGGGCTTGGTCGCCCTTGCCGTTGGCGGCTTCGGCGGCGCTGCCTTCGATCTGCGCGATCATGTGCTGACGGTTGAACAGATCAGTGATCAGATCCTTCGAACGCAGCGCGTCGAGCTCCTGCTCGAGGGCGGCGTCGGCAATCTGCCGGCGGAACGTGATCTGCTGGCAGGGCTCCCCTTCGTAGCTCGCCTCGGCGAATTCCATCGTCGCATCGAAGGTCGAATCGTCGCCGCGCTTGGCCTTCAGGTTCAGGCGCTGCGGCGGTTTCTCACCCTTGGAAAGGCGCTTCAGCAGCGCCTTGAAGTCGTCGGCGTCGTCGGCGGCGATCAGGTCGAGGATCGACATGCCTTCGATGTCCTCGAAATCGTCGAAGCCGAACATTTCGAGGTAGGCCTTGTTCGCACGCACGTGCATGCCTTCATGCACGAACGCGATCGGGTCGCGCGAGGAGTCGAGCAAAGCCTCGCAGCGGCGCTCGGATTCGCGCAGGGAGGCTTCGAGTCGACGCACGCCGCGACGCATGGTCAGCGCGTCGAATTCGCGGCGGGCGATGATCTGGATGAACTCGTCCGAGTCGCGCAGCATCAGCGCGCGTGCGCCGTCGCGGAAGGCGCCGACAATGGCGGCTTCGGACAGGCCGCGGCCGCAGGCGATCAGCGAGAAGTCGCGCCCGCCACGCGTGGCGGCGTCGCGAACCTGCGTCAGCTTGAGGTCCTTGCAGTCGAGGTCCACCAGGATCAGGTCGGGCTGCTGTTCCAGCGCGGCTTCGAGTTCCGCTTCGTTGCTCGCCCGCGCCGGGCGCACCGCGATGCCGCCGTTGCGCAGGACGCTGATGATCTGCTCGGCGTCGTCGGCCGAGTCGTCGATCAGCAGCAGCTTCATGATGTTGTCGGATCGGCTCATCGGGCGGAGGGTCTCAGGGGTTACCACGTGTGGAAAAGTCCATTTGGAGCTTTTGTCGACCTCTCGCCGAAGGCCGCACTCGCTGGCGGGACCTCTCGAGCTGGGGCGGACTGCGCGGTGCCGGGAGCATGTTGCGAGCATCGATCCCGGCGCGCCAGCAGGATATTTACCGGATTCGCCTGCTTATTTCCATGAAACATTCTATTCATTGCGGAACTTTGTACGGCGCGCCGGCGACTTCGCGCACCAGCCGCGGCACCAGATAGCCCGGCAGGCGCATCCGCATGGCATCGATCAGGCGCGCAGCGCGAGTATCGTCGACTTCGAAGTGCGCCGCGCCGGCGACGCGGTCGAGCTGGTGCAGGTAGTAGGGCAGCACCCCGGCTTCGAACAGTCGCTCGGACAAGGCGACCAGGGCCTGGGCATCGTCGTTGACGCCGCGAAGCAGCACCGCCTGATTCAGTACGGTCGTGCCGGTTTCGCGCAGTGCAGTGCAGGCCGCGACTACAGTTGCGTCGATCTCGTTCGGATGGTTGGCGTGCAACACGACGACCTTCTGCAGCGACAGTGCGGCAAGCCAGCCGGCAAACTCGGCGTCGATACGCTCGGGCAACACCACCGGCAGGCGCGTGTGGATGCGCAGGCGGCGGACATGCGGAATCGCCACCAGGGCCTCGCCGAGTTCAGCCAGTTTCGGCGTCGACAGCGACAGAGGATCGCCGCCCGACAGGATCACCTCGCTGATCGACGCATCCGTGCGCAAATGCTCCAGCGCAACCTGCCAGCGGTTCGCCGCCGCGGTTTCCTCGGCGTACGGAAAATGCCGGCGGAAGCAATAGCGGCAATGCACCGCGCACGACCCGGTTGCGATCAGCAGCGCGCGGCCCTGGTATTTGTGCAGCACGCCGCTGGCGGCACGTGCAGCGAGGTCGCCGACCGCGTCTCGCGTGAAGCCGGCAACGTCGCCGAGTTCGGCGGCGTGTGGCAGCACCTGCAGCAGCAGCGGATCGCTCGCATCGCCGCGGCGCATGCGATCGATGAAGCCGCGCGGCACGCGCAACGGAAAACCGGTATCAGCGACCGGCAACAATCTGCGCGCGTGGGCCGTCAGATCGAGCAGGCGCAGCAGTTCGTGCGGATCGGTGACGGCCTCGCGCCAGAGTTGTTGCCAGCGGCGCGGCTGCGCGGCCAGCGGCATTGCGGTTATCATTCGTCTCTTGTGTCGGCTTGAGGCCGGCAGGAAAAGTTGTACCCATTCTAGCCGCTGCGCGCGGCGTCCCGATCGAGTTTTCAGGAGCACACATGGCCAGCTATGGCATGAACGACGTAAAGAACGGTCAGAAGATCATCGTGGACGGCTATCCGTGCACCATCGTCGACACCGAATACGTCAAGCCCGGCAAGGGCCAGGCCTTCACGCGCGTGAAATATCGCAACCTGAAGAACGGACGCACCGTCGAAATGACGATGAAATCAACCGACACGGTCGAGGCCGCCGACGTCATGGATACCGATATGGAGTATCTGTATTCGGACGGTGAGTTCTGGCACTTCATGCATCCGGAGACGCACGAGCAGATTGCCGCCGACAAGAACTCGGTCGGCGACGCGGCGCAGTGGCTGAAAGGCAACGAGGTCTGCATCGTGACGCTGTGGAATGGTGCGCCGCTGCTGGTGACGCCGCCGATCTTCGTCGAACTCGAAATCGTCGAGACCGATCCGGGTGTGCGCGGCGACACCTCGGGCGGCGGTGGCAAGCCGGCCAAGCTCGAGACCGGCGCGACCGTGCG
>JBDTYM010000144.1:0-6415 GCA_040005635.1 Dokdonella sp.
CGCGGCCCCGAAATGGAGCAGGCGATCACGACTCTTGTGCAGCGCCTGAAGGACCATCCTGACGATGTCGAAGGCTGGGGCTTGCTGGGCCGTGCCTACACCGCGCTGGGTCGCCCGACAGAGGCGCTCGATGCACTCAAGCACGCGCATGCGATTGCACCCGACAATACCGCGCTGACGGTGGAGTACGCGCAAGCCCTCGCGCTCGCCGCGCCGACGCACCGCATCGACGGCGACGCGCGGGATCTGCTCGAAAGCGTTCTCAAGACCGAGCCGCAGAATCAACGCGCACTCTGGCTGCTCGGCATCAGCGACTACCAGGCGAATCGCTTCGACGCGGCAATCGCGCGCTGGAACACGCTGCTGCCCTTGCTGCCGGCCGATTCCGATGTTGTCGCCAGCGTGAAGAAGCAGATCGCGGACGCTGTCGCACGTCGCGACGGCAAGGCGCCGCCGGAGCCGCTAGTTGCCGCGGGAGGCGGCGATGACGACGAGGATGAGCCAGCGAGTCCGCCAACGCCGGCCCGTGTTCCCGCTGGGGCATCCGCGACGGCTCATCTGACGGTCAAGGTAGCACTCGATCCGAAACTCGAGGCTCAGCTCGATCCCGACGCGACGCTGTTCGTGTTCGCGCGCGCAGCCAGCGGACCTCCGATGCCGCTCGCGATCCAGCGTCTGAAGGCGAGCCAGCTGCCGATCACGGTCGCGCTCGACGACAGCATGGGCATGCTGCCGACGATGAAGTTGTCGATGTTCCCGCAGGTGATCGTCGGCGCGCGCATCTCGAAGTCCGGCAATGCGCTGCCGCAAAGCGGCGACCTGCAGACCTTGTCCAAGGCGCTCGACGTGCGTCGCAGCGAGCCGGTCGACCTGAAGATCGACAGCGTCGTTCCCTAGGCGCTAGTTGCCGCCACTTGCGCGCGCCGGCACCTGCACCGGCGTTACCGCGACATCCAGCGTACCGCTGGCGGAAAGATCAGCCTGAACATGCGATGGCTGATTGAGGCCGACATCCATCACGAAGAACGCCAGGCGCGTCGCGTCGCCATCGCGCTCGAGTGCAGGCGGCACGAACTCGACGCCGGCATCCTTGATCTTGCGAATCGCGAAGGGGTTGCCGTCAGCCGTCAACACGAGTCCGCCGACCTGTTCGCTGAAACGCACGACCACGCTCGCCCACCAGTCGGCTGATGCACCGCGGCCGCAGGCTTTGAGCAATGCGGCGGCAGCCGCGTTGCCGGTGATGTCGACACCGGCCAACCGACCATCGGCCAGCAGCGCATAGTTGCCTACCGCATGCGACGCCGCGTTCGTATCGATCGCCATGAAGAAATGACAGCCGTCACGGTCCAGCTCATCGTTCGGCCGGACTTCGACGTCCGCCGCAATCCAATGGTAGGTCCGCGCCGCAGCGGCCGCCATGCGCTCCCGCGTCACCTCGTCCATCGTTTCTCTCCCATAGAGCGGCGTCACCGCCAAGGCGACGCCCAGCGAGAATAGCGCGCGCCGCGCGCGCAGGCTCATTGGTTGTCCAGATTTCCGGGCGGCACAATGGCAGGCGCGTTGGGATCCGTCGTGTACTTCGACGGGTCGTTCGCAAGATCCGTCAGCACCTGCTTGTAGTTCGACGCGTCCACCTTCAATCCGCTCAGAGCCGACAGTTCGTTGAAGATCTTCGCCGCTTCGTCCGGATTCTTCAATGCGTCCTTGGCCGCCATGTCGTAATAGCCGCTGCCGGGCGTGACGAAGTAGGACCAACGCTCCAACGCCTCCTTGTTGCTCGGTGGATGTCCGTGCTCGGCCGAATAGCCCACGTACCAGGCACGGTACTCCTCATTGAGGTAGTCGAAGGTCGAGGCGACCTTGTCGCCGTTGACGAGGTGATTGATCTCATGCGGAATCGTGTTGACCGCAAGCCCGGTCGCCCATTCGGGATGGGTCGGATTGTTTTCGAGCTTGCCATTGTCCGCCGTGATCAGATCTTCGTTCACCCGCATCGTGGTGCCGCTGGCGTTGCCGAACGTCACGTTGCCGGGTGGCGCGGAGATACTCTCGATCTTGAGTGAATACTTCGCATCGGCACCGAGGAATTTCTCGACGGTGTTGTCGAGGATCTTCTGGTCGGTTCCTGCGCGCGGATAGGAGATGTAGGCGATGAGTTTGAGCGCGCGCTGCTTGTCGCCAAGGTCGAAGTCCTTGAACCAGCCCTTGCCGAGCATGCGCTCGAGATTGCCGATGACCTTGGAATCCGGATAGTTGCGCACCTGACTCAACACGGCAGTCTTTTCGGCGCCACTCAGGCGCGCGAAATCCGGGCTCTCGATCAGCGATTTGATGCTGGCCGCCGCCTTCAGATCATCCGGCCGCGCATTGGCGACCGCTGCAGTAACCAGATCCTGGTCGGACTTCGGCAGCGCCTTGAACTGCGGCGTGTTGACCAGAGCGATTTCCGTCAATGCAGCGGTGCGTTGCGCTGGCGCCATGGTCCTGAAACGATCGCTGCCGAGCAGTTCGCGGAGTTTCCTGTTGACGCCAAGATCGCCGCCGCTGTCACGCACGGCTTCGGCGACCAGGCGCTTGTCCGTCCCCGACAGCGCGGCGAATTGAGGCATTTCCGACAGCGCGCTTGCCGCCGATACTTCGCCGCTGTCCATGCCCGCGAGTACGTCGTGCAAGCCCTGGCTGCCCTGCGGCGACTGCAGCAACAGATTGAGGGTGTTCTTGAGATCCTGCGGAACGCCCGGATCGCTCAGCGCGGCGACGATGTCGTCATTGCCAACATTGCTGTCGCGCCCGCCACGGCCTGCGGCCGTGTCGAGCAATTCGTCGTAGTACGAGCCGCCCGCAAGTGTTTGCTTTGCCGCGTTCATGTCGTCGCGGCTGATGGTGCCGTCGACCGAGCCGCGACCTGCTCCGACATCGAAGAAGCTGCGGCTGGTTTGGCTGTCGAGAAGAAACTGCGCGGTCTCCTGCTGCTCGGGCGTGAAATGGCCGCCTTCGTTGCGCGCGACGACCTCCAGGTCGTCGCGACTGATCTTGCCGTCCGCCTTGCTGGCGTCGCCCTGCTTGGCCGTATCGAACGCCGTGAAATCGCGATCCAGCACCTTCGAAGCGGATTGAATGTCCATGCTGCCCCCAGCGCGTGACCCGTCACGCGTGCACCATAGTCCGCCCGGTCGGCCGGATGAACTAGGGATTACCCGACGTCGGCAGATGCCGTCGGCCATCCATGCGCTTCGTTCAAGTCCATTCGCTGTGATGCTCTTCGGCCGCTAGCGCGGCCATCGCCGCGCGATAGTCCTGCATGTAGGCCGCGCGGTCGCCGTCGAAGCGCAACGGCGCGCCGACGAAGATGTCGACGAAAAACGGCACGATCATCCACTCGCCTTTCGGCAGTGCCTTGCCGAGACCGTGCGTGAACACCGGAATCACCGGCACATCGGGCCTGCGCTCGGCGATGCGCGCCAAACCGGTCTTGAACTCGGCGAGTTGCTCGGGCTCGCCGCGCGAACCTTCCGGAAAGAACACCAGGATCTCGCCACGATCGAGCGCAGCCGCGACCGGTGCGAGCAGATCGTCATGGAGGTGCTGGCGCTGTCGATTCAACGGCACGATGCCGACGACGCTGAGCGCGAACCATGCGAGCAGACGATTGCGCAGGAAATAGTCGGCCGCGGCGACCGGCCGCACGCGCGGCAACAGGTACAGCGGCAGCAGGCTGATCATCGCCATCGCATCGAGATGGCTGTTGTGGTTGGCCGCAAGGATGGCCGGACCCTTCGTCGGCAGGCGCTCGCGATGGCGCACGTTCAAGCCGAGCACGAACAGCACGACCAGGCGCACGAGTACGCCGTAGAAGAAGAGTCGCAGCAAATAGCCCATCCCCAATCCCGCTCCTGGCGTCGTCATTCCCGCGAAAGCGGAAGCGTTTTTCAACAGCGAAGCTGGTCAATCCATTGCAGTGGTCTACGCGTGAACCCTCGGCACCGCTGGCCCGATCGAAGCGCTTTCCTTCACACCCCTAAAAATAAAAATACGCCATGAAATGGAAGAACAGCGGCGCGGTGAACAGCAGGCTGTCGATGCGATCAAGAATGCCGCCATGGCCGGGAATCAGCGCGCCGGAATCCTTGACGCCGATGTCGCGCTTGACCGCCGAGATCGTCACATCGCCGAGAAAGCCGCCGAAGCCGATCATCAGCCCGACGGCAATCGAGTCCGTCGGCGTCAGCGGCGTCAGCACCGGCGCCAGCAGGAACGCGAGCAGCGTCGTCGTCAACGCGCCGCCGAGCAGGCCCTCGACGGTCTTGTTCGGACTCACACTCTCGATGACCTTGTGCCGACCCAGGGTGCGACCCCAGACGTATTGCAGCACGTCGTTGAGTTCGGTCAGCAGCACCACGAACAGCAGCAGTGCAGCGCCGTGCGCTGCGACCGGCTTGCCATCCGGCAGCACCAGCAGGTAGGCCAGGTGACTGAGGCCGAACACCATCGTCATCAAACCCCAATGCAGGGTGCCTGCCGCGCGCAGGAAATCCTTGGTATCGCCGCGCAACACCATGCGCATGGCGACGCCGAGGAACGCCCACACCGGGATGAAGATCAGGAACATGTGGTACCACTGCATCCACACCCACAGGTACTGGATCGGAACGCACACGTAGACCCAGAACAGCACGCGCCGGTCGGCGCGCCGGGTCGGGATCAGCGACAGATATTCCTTCAGCGCAAGGAACGAAAGAATCGCGAAGAACGCGATCGCGACACTGCGACGGAACGCGATCGCGAACGCGAACACACCGACCAGCACCCACCACGACTTCACGCGAGCCGCAAGTTCGGCGTGCCGATCGGTGCTGTCACCGCGACGCATGATCGCGACGATGAGGCTGGCGACGATCAGCAGCGCGACGATCGCGCCGAGCGTCCACAGCACGTTCGGCTGGATCCACAGATGCAGGTTCACCGGCTGCCTCCATTCGCGGCGATTTCAGCAAGGGCAAGGCGCCCACGATTCAGGATCGTCACCGCCGAAAGCGCTACCAGCGCGTCGAACACCAGCGACATCCACATCCCCGCTGGCACGCCCAGCCCAAGCAGCAATCCGAGCGCCCCGAACGCGAACGCACGATCGCTCTTGCCGAACGGTCCGTCATAGCGGCGGCTCGCGCCGATCTGCACCGCAACGACGCCGGTCATTTCAACCAGAATACCGAGCACCACCGTCACGACGACCGCGAGCGCAGGAAACTCCGGCCGCACCGCCAGCGGCAGATACATGGCCGCATCCGCGACGACATCGCCGAGCTCATTGAGCAACGCGCCGAGCTTGGAGGCCTGTCCATGTTCGCGCGCGAGCATGCCGTCAATCGCGTTCAAGGCCATGCGCAGGAACAATGCGATCGGCAACAGCAGAAGGACGTGTCGACTCTCACACGCGATCAGCAACAGGCCAGTCGCCACGGCCAGTACGACGGCTGCCAGCGTGACCTGGTTCGCCGTCACGCCGGCCCGCGCGAGCGCGCCTGCGAGCGGACGCAGCAGCCCCTGAAACGCCGGTTTCAGCTGATAGATGCTGGCCATCGATTCCCCGGATCGAGTGCGGACGCCCTCCATCGCGAAATGACGGAGCGGCGTTCGCACCGTACGGTAGCAGACGCGCGCAGGACGATCGACTTGGCGCCACTGCCGCAGCTCGTTACATTGCCTTCCTTGCCCGCTTCGCCGCCCTTGCGCATGTCCGACGCCCGCCACTACTTCGACCTGTCCTCACCTTTCGCGATGAAGCGCGGCGGCGCGCTGAGCGGCGCGCGCATCGCCTACGAAACCTGGGGAGCCCTGAATGCCGCGCGCGACAACGCGATTCTGATCCTCACGGGTTTGTCGCCGAGCGCGCATGCCGCCGCGAACGCGGACGATACGTCGCCAGGCTGGTGGGAAGACATGCTGGGGCCCGGCAAGGCGATCGATACGGATCGCTGGTACGTGATCTGCGCGAACACGCTCGGCTCGTGCAAGGGCTCGACCGGACCGGCCGATATCGATCCGGCGAGCGGCGAACTCTATCGCCTCGACTTTCCCGCGCTCACGCTGGAGGATGCCGCGAACGCGAGCTACGAACTCGTGCGCGGACTCGGCATCGAACGCCTCGCCTGCCTGCTCGGCAACTCGATGGGCGGCATGACGGCGCTCGGCTACCTGGTGCAGCATCGCGGCAGCGCGCGCACGCACATCAGCATCTCGACCGCGCCGCAGGCGCAGCCGTTCGCGATCGCAATCCGTTCGTTGCAGCGCGAGGCGATCCGCCTCGACCCGAGCTGGAAGAACGGCCACTACGACGACGCGCACTACCCCGAAGCCGGCATGTCGATCGCGCGCAAGCTCGGCGTGATCACCTACCGTTCGGCCATGGAAT
>JBDTYM010000145.1:0-6388 GCA_040005635.1 Dokdonella sp.
ACGGCGCCTATACCGACTACGGCACGCTGGTGAATTCCGGCGACTACGACGGCCTCGACTATCGCGGCGCGTTCGACGCGCTGGCCACACGCTTCGAACAGGATGGCAACGGCGCACGCCGCGTGAACTGGCGCCTGCGCGACTGGGGCGTCTCGCGCCAGCGCTACTGGGGCTGCCCGATCCCGATCGTCTACTGCGCCAAGTGCGGCGCGGTACCGGTGCCGGAAGACCAGTTGCCGGTGCTGCTGCCGGAAGAGGTTGCGTTCACCGGCGTGAAGTCGCCGATCAAGGCGGACCCGCAGTGGCGCAAGACGACGTGCCCGGTTTGTGCCGGGCCCGCCGAGCGCGAGACCGACACGTTCGACACGTTCATGGAGTCGAGCTGGTACTACGCGCGTTACACCAGTCCGGGCGCTGCGTCGATCGTCGACGGCCGCGCCAACTATTGGCTGCCGGTCGACCAGTACATCGGTGGCATCGAGCACGCCATTCTGCATCTGCTGTATTTCCGCTTCTATCACAGGCTGCTGCGCGATGAAGGCCTGGTGCAATCGGAGGAACCGGCGACCAACCTGCTGTGTCAGGGCATGGTCATTGCGGAGACCTTCTACCGAGATGAGGACGTTTCGGTTCAGGAGCTGCGGCCAGACGGAACGCAGACAACGACCGTCACGCAGACGCGGACTTGGATCAACCCGGCCGATGTCGAGATCCAGCGCGACGACAAGGCGCGCGTCGTCGGCGCACTGCTGAAGGCAGACGGTCAGCCGGTGCGGATCGGCGGCAGCGAGAAAATGTCGAAATCGAAGAACAACGGCGTCGATCCGAAAGAGATGGTCGACAAGTTTGGCGCCGACACGGTGCGTCTGTTCTCGATGTTCGCGGCGCCGCCGGATCAGTCGCTGGAATGGAACGAGGCCGGCGTCGAGGGAATGGCGCGTTTCCTGCGCCGGTTCTGGCGCGAAGTGACGACGCACGCGGCGAATCCGGATCACCCTGTCGTCGATGCCGATGCGCTCGATGCCGTGCAGAAGACGCTGCGCCGGCAGGTGCACGAGACGATCCAGAAGGTTTCCGACGATATCGGTCGGCGCTACGCGTTCAACACGGCGATTGCTGCGCTGATGGAGCTGTTGAATGCACTCGGCAAGTTCGATGACCAGAGCAATCAGGGTCGCGCCGTGCGTCACGAGGCGCTTGAGGCGATGGTCCTGCTACTGAATCCGGTGACGCCACATATCGCGCATGCGCTGTGGCAGGTGCTCGGCCATGGCGAGACGTTGATCGAGGATCAGCCGTGGCCGAAGGTCGACGTGCATGCACTGGTCAAGCAAGCGGTTACCCTCGCCGTGCAGGTCAACGGCAAGCTGCGCGGCACGATCGAGATGGCGCTCGCGGCAAGCAAGGACGAGATCGAGCGTGCGGCGCTAGCCGAACCGAAGGTGGCCGATTTTCTTGCCGGTGCGACGCCTAAGAAGATCATTGTCGTGCCGGGCAAGATCGTGAACATTGTGGTGTGAGGTGCCCGCTTAGTGTCATGAAAGCCCCTGCCGTCATTCCCGCGCAAGCGGGAATCCACGGGGCCTTTGCCCTTGGTGCAAGCGCCAAACATCAAAATGGATTCCCGCTTGCACGGGAATGACGCCGACTGGTTGGCGGCGACTACGCTGGGAATGACGGTCGCCGAAGCGAGCGAGAGCGGTCACGAAGCGAATGACACAACCAAGACGTGGCTGACGTGATCCCCATCCTCTACTGCAACCGCGAATCCGGCCACAGCTACAAGGTGGCGCTTGCGCTCACCCTGATGGGTGTGCCGTTCGAGCAGCGTGCGGTCGACCTCAATCTTCCGCGCGAACAGCGCAGCGTAGATTTCCGGCGCGCATCGCTGTTCGGTGAAGTGCCCACCCTGGTCGACGAGGATGGTCTCGGCATCTGTCAGTCGAATGCGATCCTCGACCATCTGGCGCGCCGCCATGGCAAGCTCGACGGCAGCACGCCGGCGACGCGCACGCGCGTGCGCGAATGGTTGTCGTGGGAGGCGAACCGGCTTGCAATGAGCTTTCCCCACCTGCGCTATTCGCGCTGCTTCACACCCGCTGGCGAGGTGCTGGAGGCATACTGGATCGCGCGCATGCAGGCGGATTTTGATCGCCTCGACCTCGCGCTACGTGAGCGTGCCTTCCTCCTCGGGGACACGCCGACGATCGCCGACGTGTCCTGCTGCGGTTATCTCTACTGGACGCGCCAGGCCGACGTCGATCTGGCGCCATGGCCGGCGATCGCCGCATGGCTGGCTCGGATAAGCTCGCTGCCGGGCTGGCTGGCACCGTATGATCTGCTGATGGTCAGTGATCCGATTCTTCCTGGAACCCGCACATGAGCTCGCGTCGCATCCCGTTCGCCGCCATTGCCGTCCTCCTCCTCATGCTGAGCGCGTGCGGATTTCATCTGCGCAAGGAAGCCGAGCTGCCACCGAGCATGAAGCGCGTCTATATCGAAGGCGCCGATCCGTCGTCGTTGCTGACCAAGGATCTGACCAAGGCGCTGGCGCGCTCCGGCAGCCAGGTACTCGACAAGGTCGAAGAAGGCGCCGCGGTGATGAAGATTGGTACGAATGCATTCTCGACCGAAGTGCTGTCGGTCAGTGGCACTGCACGCGCGAGCGAATACGCGCTGCGCTACCACGTCGAGTTCGAAGTACAGAATGCAGCCGGTACCGCGTTGCTGCCGAAGCAGACGGTCGAGTTGTCGCGCGAATTCACCTTCGATGCGAGCCAGGCGCTCAGCGTCGCTGCCGAGACCGATCTGCTGACGAAGGAACTGCAACGCGACATGGTGCAGACGATCCTGCGCCGGCTGGAGGCGCTCGCGCGCGCGACGGACAAGACCGCGAGCTGAAGCGGCGCCGCGCGCCGCGGTCCTGGCCGCTGCATCTGTGCGGCGACACGGGTTCCTCAATGGCTGGCCGTGCGGCGAAGCGCCGATCGGACTGAACGCTTGCATCCGGCTAGAATCACGCGATGCCGACTGCCCTTCCCGTATTCCGCAAGCAGCTCGCCTCTGCCGATCTCAAGCCCGCGTACCTGATTGCCGGCGCCGAGCACTTGCTCGTTCTGGAAGCCGCCGACGCACTGCGCGCGCGCGCCAAGGAACTCGGCTATGCCGAGCGCGAGGTGCTCGATGTCGAAGCGGGCTTCGACTGGAACCTGCTCGGCGATGCGAGCCGCTCGTTGTCGCTGTTTGCAAGCCGCAAGTTGATCGATCTGCGCCTGCCGACCGGCAAACCGGGTAAGGAGGGCGGTGCTGCGATTGCCGAGTACTGCCAGGCGCCACCGCCGGACACCGTGCTGCTGATCACCACGAATGATTGGAGCAAGGCGCACGAAGGCGCCTGGGTCAAGGCACTCGACACGGTCGGCGTGCATCTGCCGGTATGGCCGTTGAAGTTGGAGGAACTGCCGGACTGGATCGGCGCACGCATGGCGAGTCGTGGCCTCAAGGCAACGCCGGACGCGATCGCGCTGCTGGCCGATCGCGTTGAAGGCAATCTGCTCGCGGCGGCGCAAGAAATCGACAAGCTGGCGTTGCTGCAGGGTAGCGACACGCTCGATGTCGCGACGCTCGAAGCCAGCGTCGCCGACGACGCGCGTTACGATGCATTTCGTTTGACCGATGCCGCGCTCGGTGGTGACGCCGGCCGTGCGCTGCATATCGTCGGCGGCTTGCGTGCCGAAGGCGAGGAGCTGATTCCATTGCTCGGCTGGGTGCTGACGCAATTGCGCAGCCTGTTGCGGCTGTCCAGCGCCGGCGTGAATCTGGCGGCTGCGTTCCAGACGGAACGCATCTGGCCGGCGCGACAGGCAATGTATCGACGCGCTCTGAAGTCCGGCGATCGCGCGCATTGGGAGCGCTGCCTGGCGCAAGCCGGACGCATCGACCGCATCGCCAAGGGTCGCGGCGAAGGCGATGCTTGGCGCGAACTTGAACGTCTGATTGCCGCGATCGCATCGCCGCGGCGCGCCGCGGGGTTGATTGAATGAGTGCCGGAGCGACTCGAGAATCTCTCTCCCCCAACGGCGTCACCGTTGCAGGAGAGGGCTGGGATGAGGGGACGGGCCGTCGGATATCTCGAGCAGTCGTCCCTGACGCGTTCGCCGGTTCGCATCCGTGCCTCCCCCAACGCGCGCGCGCACGACGCCATTCAAGGCATCGCGCAAACGCGCGCATGTCGACCACCACATGCAACTTTGTCGTCCGAGCTGGTTCGGACGACAGGGTCAAAAAAGCCCGAGAGCTTTGATGCGCCCTCTCGCTCTCTTCGGCGGCACCTTCGATCCCATACACAACGCGCACCTGCGCGTGGCCTGGGAAGCGGCCGAGTATCTCGAGGCTGACGTGAGTCTGCTGCCGGCCAACGTGCCGCCGCATCGCGAGCAGCCGCGCGCGAGTGCCGAGCAGCGTGCCGCGCTGGTGCGTGCAGCGCTCGTCGGTCAGCATCGCCTCACGCTCGACACGCGTGAATTGCTGCGCGAGGGTCCGTCCTACACGGTCGACAGCTTGCTCGAAGTGCGCGATGAAATCGGCGAGGAACGGCCGCTGGTGCTGCTGCTGGGCGCCGATGCCTTCGCCGGTCTGCCGGACTGGCATCGCTGGAAGGAGCTGTTCGAGCTAGCGCACATCGGCGTGCTGACGCGGCCCGGCAACGGCGGCACCCTGCCGACCGAATTGCGCACGAAGATCGCCTCGCGCCGCTGCAGCGAACCGCGCTTCATTCGAGAAGCGCCGGCCGGACGCGTGCTGACGATTCCGGTTACGCCGCTGGATATTTCGGCGAGTCAGATCCGCGAACTGCTCGCCGACGGTCGCGAACCACGCTGGCTGGTTTCCGATGCGCTGTTCGCGCACGACGCGTTGCTCGCGCCGTATCGAGCGACGTAGAAGCGTCGCAATCGCGGCGCGGACTACTCTGTTTCGCGCGCTCGTCTTGAATGAAAGTCGTTATTTCGGACGTCTGGGCGGCGCGCGCTTCGGTTTTTCGAAGCCACCTGGCTTGAAACTGCCCGGCTTGTTGAACGAGGGGGGCTTGGGCGAACTGAACTTGCGTGGCTTTGCCACGTCCGGATCTTCGCCGCCTTTGGTGATGCGCAGCTGCTGCCCGGAAACCCAAACCTTCTTCAGATGCTTGAAGATCTCGGCGGGCATGCCATCTGGCAGGTCGACCAGGCTGTGATCGTCGCGGATGTCGACGCGACCAATGTGCTTGCTGTCCAGGCCCGCCTCGTTGGCGATCGCGCCGACGATATTGCCGGGCTGCACGCCGTGGGATTTGCCGACCTCGATGCGGAAGGTCTGGAAACCGGGCTCGGGCTTGTGTGGACCGTCTTCGCGACGAGCGCGACGCGCCTGGGTTTCTTCGCCGTGATGCGAGCGTGGTGGCCGCGTTTCGGTGCGTGCGGCGCGTTCGGTCGAAGCGGGGTGTGGCGCAGGGATCGTGGAGTCGTGCGCCACCGGCGGTGCGGCAGCGCTGTGTGGGGACACATCGGGCGTCGCACGCGTTTCGGCAAAGGCGCTTGATCCCGCCGCTCGCCGGGATGATGAGGGTGAAGCCGGGCGCTCGAATGAACGCGCCTGAGGCGCTGATGACGAAGGCGAGGGCTGGCGCTCGAACGGCCGCGTTTCACGCGCTGGCCGTTCAAACGAACGTGGCTCGCGTGCGCCGCGTTCGAACGCACGAGGCTCGCGCTGTGCGCGCTCGTGCTGCATGTCCGCGCGCGCCTGCGGCTTCAACAACAGCGGCTCTTCCCCTTGCGCCATGCGCGCGAGCGCGGCGGCGATCTCGACCGCCGGCACGTTGTTTTCCTGTTCGTATTGTTCGATCAGCTGGCGGAACTCGCCGAGACCGGCGGCGCCGAGCGTGCTCGTGATGCGCTGCTTGAACTTGGTGATGCGCTGATCGTTGACCGCCTCCACGCTCGGCAGCTGCATTTCCGAGATTGGCTGGCGCGTCGCGCGTTCGATCGACTGCAGCAGACGCTTCTCGCGCGGGCTGACGAACAGGATCGCCTCGCCGCTGCGGCCGGCGCGGCCGGTGCGGCCGATGCGGTGCACATAGCCCTCGGTGTCGTGCGGGATGTCGAAATTGAGCACGTGGCTGATGCGCTCGACATCGAGGCCGCGCGCGGCGACGTCGGTGGCGACGAGAATGTCGAGCTTGCCGTCCTTCAGCTGCTGGATCGTCCGCTCACGACGTGCCTGCTCGATGTCGCCATTGATGGCTGCCGCCGCAAAACCGCGCGCCTGCAGTTTCTGCGCAAGTTCCTCGGTCGCCTGCTTGGTGCGCGTGAAGACGATCATCGCCTCGAACGGTTCGGCCTCGAGGATGCGC
>JBDTYM010000146.1:0-6379 GCA_040005635.1 Dokdonella sp.
CAGCGCATCCTCGGCATGGGCGATGTGCTTTCGCTGGTCGAGCAGGTCGAGCAGAACGTCGACCAGGAAAAGCAGCGCAAGCTGGCCGAGAAGGTCATCAAGGGCAAGCGTTTCGATCTCAACGACATGAAGGATCAGCTCGAACAGATGGTCAACATGGGCGGTATGGCCTCGCTGATGGAAAAGTTGCCGGGGGTGTCGCAATTGCCGGACCAGGTCAAGTCGAAGGTCAACGACAAGGAAGTGCATCGGATGATCGCGATCATCGGCTCGATGACGAAGAAGGAGCGCCGTCATCCCGATCTGCTCAATGGTTCGCGCCGCGCGCGTGTCGCGCGCGGCTCCGGCATGCAGCCGGCCGACGTGAATCGCCTGCTGAAGCAGTACCAGCAGATGGAAAAGATGATGTCCAAGCTCGGCAGCGGAGGCCTCAAGGGCCTGATGCGGCAGATGTCCGGCGCGATGCGCGGCATGGGCGGCGGCGGTGGGTTCATGCCGCCGCGGTGAGTCGCGTCGTTGGATACCTGGCGCTCATACCTGACTTCGAATCGACGTTCTCGCCCCCTTCCCGTCATTCCCGCGTACGCGGGAATCCATTTCGGCTTATGAATCCGCCGACGTTCGAGGGGCCGCGTGGGGTTGGTCGCAGCTGCAAAAGCACAATGGATTCCCGCTTGACCAGCTTCGCTGTTGAGAAGCGTCTCGCGGGAATGACGTCGGATGGAAGGACGGCCCGATTGCTGAGTCAAGGGGCCGGCTGGGCGCTTCGAAGGCTTTGCCAGGGCTTTCTGCGGATGATTGGAAAACGTTTCTGGAGGGCTGGCGCACGCCAGAAGCAAAGAGGGAACAGGACAGACGGAATAGCTATATAGATACGCAGCACCGTCTGATGGCTGAGCCAGACGTCCGGGAATACACCGTGGGAGATAGTAGCCAAGACGACCACGACGAGCAGCGACCACACAAAAGTCGCGGCGAGAGAGTACCCGGCTCGGGCAAAGACGTACCTGAGAGGATAGTTCGACATGCGCGCGATAATTTTACCGGCTTCGTAATTGCCCGACCGCTCAAGCAGATTCAAACTGACCCACTACCTAACTGCGCGCAGCCCTTTATTTTTTCCGCAATTCAGCTAGAATGCGCGGCTCCCTCGGGGGCGCCCAGCCAGTTCGGTGTGCCCCAGAAAAAATCCTAGAGAAATCAGAGAGCTACGATGGTCAAGATTCGCCTTTCCCGTGGCGGCGCGAAGAAGCGTCCCTTCTATCACATCGTCGTGACCGATGAGCGCAACGCGCGCGACGGCCGCAACATCGAGCGCGTCGGCTATTTCAACCCGATCGCCGCGGGCAAGGACGTGCGTCTGCAGCTCGACACCGCCAGGGTCAAGTCCTGGATGGACAAGGGCGCGCAGATGACCGAGAAGGTCAAGTCGCTGTACAAGGAAGCCGGCAAGCAGACTGCTGCCGCTGCCTGATGGCGTCACACGGGTCGGACGAAAAACTCGTCCTGCTCGGCCGTGTCGTTGGAGTCCACGGTGTGCGCGGCGAGCTGAAGCTCGAGTCGTACACCGAGCCGAGAACGCAGATTTTCCGCTATCAACCCTGGTTGATGCGGTCCGCGGCCGGCGAGAAGACGATCGATGGTTGCCGTGGGCGTACCCAGGGCAAGGGCCTCGTCGCCGAGTTGCCTGGCATCGCTGACCGCGATGCCGCAGTTGCTCTGCAGGGCGCCGAAATCTGGGTCGTGCGTTCGGCCCTGCCGGCGCCGCAGCCCGGTGAGTACTACTGGTCCGATCTCGAAGGACTCGAGGTCGTGACGTTGCAAGGTGTGTCGTTCGGCCGTGTCTCGCATTTGATCGCGACCGGTGCGAACGATGTGCTGATCGTGCGGGATGGCGAGCGCGAACGGTTGATCCCGTTCCTGACCGGCCAGTTCGTCACGAACGTGGATCTCGAAGGCGGTCGCATCACGGTCGACTGGGATCCGGAGTTTTGAGAGACGGTTTGGCGGGAAGCGATGGTGGAAGGGCCGGCGCGATGCGCATTGACGTCATCACGCTGTTTCCGGACTTCATCGAAAGCAGTACGCGGATCGGTGTGGTCGGGCGCGCGCGCGAGCGCGGCCTGATCGAGATAGCGACCTGGAACCCGCGCGATTTCGCCAGCGACAACTACCGTTCGGCCGATGATCGGCCCTATGGCGGTGGTCCCGGCATGGTGATGATGATCGACCCGTTGCGAAAGGCGCTCGCCAGCGTGCGCGCCGCCAGCGGATCGGATCAGGCCGAGGCCGGAGCGAAAGCCGAAGCCAAGGTCATTTACTTGAGTCCGCAAGGAACGCGGCTCGATCAGGCCAAGGTGGCCGAGCTTGCCCGGCGCGATCATCTGATCCTGCTGAGCGGACGCTACGAAGGCGTCGATGAGCGGTTTTTGCAGCACGCAGTGGCTGAAGAGATTTCGATCGGCGATTACGTGTTGTCCGGCGGCGAACTGGCGGCGGCGATCCTGATCGACGCGGTCGGCAGACTGCAGGACGGTGTACTGAACGATGCCGAGTCGGCGGCGCAGGATTCGTTCTCGAACGGCCTGCTCGATTGCCCACACTACACGCGCCCGGAGCGCGATGAGTGGGGCGAGGTGCCGGCAGTGCTGACCTCGGGTGATCACGCGGCGATCCGCCGCTGGCGCCTGAAGCAGTCGCTGGGCAGGACGTGGTTGCGGCGCCCGGATCTGTTGGAGCGCTGCGAGCTGGACAAGAAAACACGCGCGTTGCTGGTCGAGTTCCAGAACGAGCATGCGCAAAGAGAGACGTCGCAGCAGTTTTCCGCTGACGCCGAAGCAGAATAACGAACCGGAATCCGTTCCGACTATTTGGTGAGTGTGATGAGCAATCTGATCGAGCAATTCGAAGCGGCACAGATGACCCGTACCCTGCCGGAGTTCAGCCCGGGCGACACCGTCATCGTCAACGTGAAGGTCAAGGAAGGCAACCGCGAGCGCGTGCAGGCCTACGAAGGCGTCGTCATTGCACGCAAGAACGCGGGCCTGAACTCGGCCTTCACCGTGCGCAAGATTTCGCATGGCACCGGCGTCGAGCGCGTTTTCCAGTCGCACAGCCCGGCCATCGACTCGGTCGTCGTCAAGCGTCGCGGCAAGGTGCGTGGAGCCAAGCTGTATTACCTGCGCGGTCTCGAAGGCAAGGCAGCGCGCATCAAGGAAGATTTGAGCGCGCACACCAAGAAAGTGAAAGCATAGATTGCTTGAATAGTGCGGGCAGGACGCCCGCTCTGGAGCGGCGAAACAAGGCGTGCTACCCACTATTGTTGCATCGCAAGACTTGAGCGTTCAGGGATGAACGCACGAATATCCCCCTTGGAGCATCGAGTCGCGTCTGTGCTCCTCGTCAGAAGCGGCCGTCGGCAACGACGGTCGCTTTTTTATGGCTGCGATGTCGCCGCCGTCGATCAGCGTTTCGCGGCCGCCCCCTCGAAACCGTCGCGAAAGATCACGTCGCTGCCGGCCAGCACGGCCTTCCACGCGCCGCGCCCGTAGGTTGCCGCGATCAGCACGTGCGGCTCGGCCGATATCTCCAGGTCGGTCACGACCATGCCGAGTGGCAGCCCAGCCATGAACGGCTCGAATGTGACGCCGCCGTCCGCACTGGCATACACGCCGATGTCGGTGCCGACGAAGACGCGCTGGCCATCGAGCGGATCGATCACGACCGTGTTCGCCGGCAGGCCGGGCAGGCCTTCGCCGAGCGGCACCCAGTTGCCGCCATCGAGCGAACCAAACAATTGCGGCGCCGTAAACAGGCTGCGCGTCACCAACACGCGTGTCTCGTCGTGCAGATCGACGGCGATGTCGGAAACGTTGCCGCCCGGATAGCTGCCGCTGATATCGGTCCAGATCGGCGTCGGCGCGAGCACATTCGGCGTGCTCGCGAGGCGGCCGTTCGAACTGCCGGCGTACATGCGCAAGTGACCGTCGGCCGCCGCCGCGGGCGCGGCCGGTGCGAGCACGTTGACCGATGCCGACGAACTGGTGCCGGTCAGTTTCAGCGAAACCGGTGTCCACGTGTACGCATTGCCGTCGTCCCCGATGAGCGCTCGATAGACGCGATTGGAGGCCACGAAGACCGAGCCCGCCGAGGTCACCAGCGGCGTCACCCAGGGAAACGGTTCGCTGCCATCGAAGCCGTCCTGGCTCAGCCATTGATAGCTGCCGGGCTCGCCCTGCTCGGTCGAAAGAATCAGGTTCGGACCGCCGCCATTCGGATAGCTGCTCTGGAATACGCGATTGCGATGACCGGCGTCGACGGCGTTCATGAAGCCATCGCCGGTAACTTCTGTCACATCCCATACGGCTTCTTCATCGTCGCGTCGCGACGATGAATTGTCCTGCGCGCCGCCGTACAGGCGATCCGGATCGCGCGGATCGATCGCGACATCGTAGAACTGGGTGATCTCCAGGTTCGCGTTGAGATTGCTGAAGCTGCCGCCGCTGTCGTCGCTGCGCCAGAGGCCGCCGTCGCTGCCGACCCAGAAGCGGTTGCCGTCATTGCGCGAGAACAGGACCAGATGGGTGTCCTGATGCACCGCCTGCTGCGAACTCCAGCCTGCGGTCAGGATGGTCAGCGTGGCGCCGCCGTCGGTCGACAGCGCGGGCCTGATCGTGCCGACCAGCACGCGATCGACATCGGTCGGGTGCACGTCGACGGTCAGGTTGTACCAGCACTGGCCCTCGCAGGCGTTGCCATTGACCTGGGTCCAGCTCGCACCGGCGTCGCCGCTGCGATACAGCTGCAGAGTTGCCGCCGACGCGTTGCCGATCAGCGCGTAAAGCACGCTCGGATCGCTCGGCGCCATCACGAGGCGGCTGTAGGTGGCCGCGCTGTTGACCGGCAGGCCGTTCGCCAGCGGCGTCCAGGTCGCGCCGGCGTCGGCGGATTTGTAGATGCCCTTGGCGCGGATTGCCGCATAGGCGAGGGTGCCATCGCCGGGATCGAAGAAGACGTCGAGCGCGCCGCTGGAACTGAAAACCTGGCTCCAGGTCTGGCCAGCGTCGGTGGTGCGGTAGAGACCGCCGCCGCTGATCGATCCGCTCGCGTTGCAATGGCCCTGGCCGCCGACGATCAAGGTTTGCGTGTCCGTTGGCGATTGCGTGATCGCGGTGACGAAGGACAGCGGCATCGCGGCGGCGCCGCTGCCATTGCGCGGCTCGAAGCTGGCGCCGCCGTCGGCGGAATAGAACAGGCCCATGCCGAAATAGTCGAGGCAGCCCGCGTTCGCCTCGCCGGTGCCGACCCAGACGTGATCGGGCGCGCCGGTCTCGAGCAGGATCGAGCCGATGCTCTCGGTGCCGATCTGGTCGAACAGCTGCTGCCAGCTGCCACCGCCATCGCTGCTCTTCCACAAGCCGCCCGCCGCGGCGCCGAGGTAGAGCGTGTCTTCGTCGGTCGGATCGACCGCGAGCGCGGTGACACGGCCGGCGACGCGGCCCATGTCCCAGTCGAGCATCGACATGCCGTCCGGGCCAAGCGGCAGCCACGTTTCGTTCGCCAGCAGCGCGGGTGTGCCTTGCGCGAGCGTGTTGCGCAGCACCGTTACCGCCTGCGCGCGTCGCAAGCGTGCATCGTTGTGCTCGTCGAGGCCGCGTGCCTGCTCGAACCACTCGACGCGCTCGCGAATTTCGTCCTCTTCGCCGCGGCTCTTGTCGCCGACGCGCACGCCGCTGCCGGGCGCGGCGATCACGCTGGTCGCGAACAGCGCGAAAGCCAGCCCACTCGTTTGAAATCTCCGGATTGTCCCCACGATGTTCCCCATGGCGATTGGCGGCGCGGCGTGCGTGCCGGCTACCATAGCCGACCATCGACGCGGCGTGCGCGCCGACTGCAACAATTGGAAATGCCGGCCTGCGCCCCGATGTGCACGCGAGCATCGAGCATACCTTGAGGAGTTGCACATGAGTTCCAAGCCCGAAACCCGCGCCTTCGAAGCCGAGGTCTCGCAGGTCCTGCACCTGGTCACGCATTCGCTGTACTCGCACAAGGAGATCTTCCTGCGCGAGCTGATCTCGAACGCGTCCGACGCCTGCGACAAGCTGCGTTTCGCCGCGCTGTCGGATGCCTCGCTGACCGCCGACGATACCGACCTGCGCATCGAGATCACGTTCGACCGCGACGCACGCACGCTGACGATCCGCGACACCGGCATCGGCATGAGTCGCGACGAAGTCATCGAGAACATCGGCACGATCGCGCGCTCGGGCACGCGTAAGTTCCTCGATTCGCTGTCCGGCGACGCGCGCAAGGACACCCAGCTGATCGGCCAGTTCGGCGTCGGTTTCTATTCGGCCTTCATCGTCGCCGACAAGGTCAC
>JBDTYM010000147.1:0-6239 GCA_040005635.1 Dokdonella sp.
AGATGAAGGTCTGGATGTCGATGCTGGTGCGCGCGGCACGAATCAGATGGATGCGCAGCAGCAGGGAATCCTCGCCGCGTTCGAGCACGTTGACGTAGTGCGCGGGAGCATCGCTCCGGCTTGCGGCGCGTGCGTCGGCGACGAGCCGGCGGTAGGGCGTGTCGATTGCGCAATGATCCTCGCGCGCGCAACTGATTCCGCTCGGACGCGTGTCGGCGACGATGGCGTCGGCTTTGCGCGCGAGTTCCCGATTGAGACCGCAGGCCGACAGCAACAGAAAACCCGCCAGGCTGATCGCAGCTCGCGCTCCGGCGCGGCCGGCCGCGAGCCTGCTCATGCCATCCGCGCCGTCATGGATCCTTGGTCTCGCCGGGTGGAATCGCGTAGACGCTGAATTGCAATTCGACCTTGTCGCTCAGGGTGCCGCGGCGCGAGCGCATGTCGAACTCGGAGCGCCGGATCGTGCCGGCAACCTCGATCGGACACTCGTAGGCCGGCCGGTCGCAGGTGGCGGGCTGCAGCTGGAAGGTCACCGGTTGGCGGACATCGCGCAGCGTGAGGATGCCGGACAGCTCGCCGCCCCTGCGCAGACGCGACTGCGGAAACGATTCCGACTTGAACTCGATCTGCGGGTGCTTGGCGACGTCGAAGAACTCCGATGACTTCACCCAATCTTCGTAGCGCTTGTTGTCCATGCTGACTGCATCGACATCGATGCGCGCATCGACGCTGATCTGGTTGCGAAAGCGATCGATGTAGACGGTGCCGTCCACCTTGCCGAAGCGGCCGCGGACGCCGACCAGCCAGAGCACCTTGACCGTGAAGCCGACCTGCGAGCGCGCGCCGTCGAGCTTGACGGTTTCGCTGCCTGCATCGTCGGCAAAATTCGCCTGTGCCGGCGAGGTCAGCGTCACGCAGGCGGCAAACGCGACGCCGGCGAGCCTGCCAGCGAACGTGCTTGCGCCGCCTCGGCGCGGATGGTCGAAAAGCCGACTCACGGCCACCAGAAGTGACGCACCTCCGCCGTGCCGGGTTCGATGCCGCCGACCGGAAGACTCAGCCAGACGACGCCTGCCGGCGGGATGCCGCGGCCGGAATCCGACGACCCTTCGGTCAGCAAGGCGACGAAGTTTTCCAGTCCGGGATTATGGCCGACCAGCATGATCGAATTCGCATCGGCGTGGTCATCGAGCACGCGCAGCAGGGTCGCGGGCGTTGCTTCGTAAATGCGCGCTTCGCTGCGCAAATCCGCATAGCCGAGCGCGGCGAGCACCCGCTCGCAGGTTTCGCGCGCGCGTGCGGCGGGTGAGTAGAGTACGCGTTCCGGTGCCGCTGAATGCTGCTTCAGCCAGGCGCCGGCGGCGTCCGCCTCGGCTTCGCCACGCAGGCTGAGCACGCGCGCCATGTCGTCCTGGCCCGGTGTGGCGGCATCGGCATGGGCGTGGCGCACCAATATGATCTCGCGGGTGGGCATGAGCGGGGTCCCTCCGTCGGGTGGTGCAGCGATGATGCCCGAATCGCCGCTCCTGCGGTCAAGCCGCTTTGTTCAGATACGGAGCACGCAACCGCGATCGGCGGCGGCCACGGACGTCTGCCGCCCGCCGATCGACGGAGCCGATGGCAAAGGGCGCTGCGCTGACGCGCGCAGCGCCGGGCTGGAGCACCAGCGCAGCGGGTCAGCCGTCCTTGCCGCTCGATGCATCGCTGCTCTGGCCTTGCGGCGCGGCACCATGGTGCCTGAACGCGCCGCGCGGGGTTTGCAGCTGGTCTGCGCTCAAGGTGTCGGCGCCGCCGCTGAGCTTGTCGAAGCGGGCCATTTCCTTCGCTTCGAAGTCGGACTTGGTGACCTTGCCATCGCCGCTCTGGTCGAAGCGTTTGACAAAGCCTTCGGCGCGCTTCTCCACGTGTTGTGCGGTCGCCGGCGAACTGGCGATTTCGTTCGCATCGACGCTGCCGTCGCCATTCGTATCGAGCTTGTCGAAGCGGCTGTCGACCCAGGCTTGGTATTCGGCACGACTGACGACGCCGTCGCCATTGGTATCGAGCTTGTTGAAGAACGCTTGGCGGAACTGGGCACGCTTGGCACCCGGCGTCGTCGCCGTCGTGCCGCTCGTGCCCGGATCGGCGGCGAGGGCCGCGCTGGCAACGGCCAGGACGCAGGCGCCGAACAGCGCCGAGGCGAGCAGGGTGGGGAGAGTCTTGCGCATGGTAGGTTTACTCGATTCGAACGGCCACGGCGGCCGCACAGCTATCGAACGCCGCGAGCATCGAATCGTTTACCGTCATGCATGCAAAGAAAGCGCAAATTCGGGTCAAGAGGCTCCCGCGACGCCGCACGAAGCGCGTTCGCGGGAGCCGGATGTGTGGGCTAAGAGTGCTTCTTCAGCCAGCGCAGCAGCTTGGCCCAGTCTTCCTGATGCGAGCGCACCAGTTCGGAGTGGTAATCGAAGATGCTCTTGCCGAGCGCGTTGGCGAGCACGTAGCCCTGGGTGTCACGCAGCTCGCCCACCAGCGGGAATGGAAAACGCTGCATTTCCTCGACGGCGAGCTGGGAAGCGTTCGTCCACGGCTTCAGACGGTTGGCGACGACGCCGACCGCGACCTTGCCGCGCTTGATCCGGGCGACCTCTGCCAGTTCGGTCAGGAACGGCTCGGTGGCTTCCAGATCGATCGCGGAGGGCAGTACCGGCACCACGATCACGTCGATCTTGTCGAGCAAATCCTCGACATCGCTGGCGCGAATGCCGGCCGGGCTGTCGATGATGAGGCGCTGGGTATCCTCCGGAACGTGGCGGTCCCAGTCCTTGCGCAGGCCTGGAATGCCGAGCACGGCATTCGGGTAGACCGAGCGTTTCTCGCACCAGCGCAGCGACGAGCCCTGCCGATCGGCATCGACCAGCACCGTGTTTTTGCCCTCGACCGCATAGTGCGCGGCCAGATTGGTTGCCAGCGTGCTTTTGCCGGCGCCACCCTTCGAACTTGCCACCAAGACCTTCAGCATGAACGCCTCTCGTCGGTACGCAAAGTGGCAGGAAGGTTACACCGCGCCGCGCCGCGCGCAAAACGGCGTGGAAAAGCCCGCGTGCGGCACCTCGTCGACGCACGCCTTCGCAAAGCCAGCGTTTGGGAGGCCCGGCGTTGCGCCGAGGCGAGACGGCCAATGCAACCGCAAGCACCGCCGACCCGCGTGCAGACAGCACCAAGCCGACCCTGCGCGGCTCAGGCGTCGGGCCGCGCAGGGCTTCGCGCGGTGACGTGGATTTTCAATGCCGCGGCTGGCCGCCGCGGGCGATGGCACTGCGTTGGGCGGATCGGCCATCATCGGCCGATGCACGACACACGCCCCGCCGCCGCAGGCACGGCCGCACCCTTGATCGAGCTCGACCGCGCGACGGTCTGCCGCGGCATCGAGCCCGTGCTGCACGCGGTCAGCCTGCGCATCGACGCAGGCCAGCACACCGCGATCCTCGGCCCGAACGGATGCGGCAAGTCGACCTTCGTGAAGCTGATCAACAAGGAGCTCTATCCGGTGGTGCGTGCGGGCGAAGCGTCGGTGCGCGTACTCGGACAGACACGCTGGGACGTGTTCGCGCTGCGCGAGCAGCTGGGTCTGGTTGCGCCGGATCTGCAGCGCGATCTACTCGCCGCGGCGGGATTGATCGCCGAAGACGCAGTCGTCTGCGGCTACTTCGCGAGTCAGCGCCTGCCGCCGTATCGCGACGTCACTGTGGCGATGCGTGAACGTGCGCGCGCAGCGCTTGCCGATGCGGATGCGGCGCATCTGGCGCAACGCAGCGTGGCCAGCCTGTCGACTGGCGAGGCGCGCCGCGTTCTGATTGCGCGTGCGCTGGTGCATCGGCCGCGTGCGCTGCTGCTCGATGAGCCGACGAGCGGGCTCGATATCGCCGCGCAGCAGCGCTTCCTGGCGACGCTGCGCAAACTCGCGCGAGGCGGCACCACGCTCGTGCTGGTCACGCATCATGTCGAGGAGATCGTTGCGGAGATCGAACGCGTCGTACTGCTGCGCGACGGACGCGTGTTTGCCGACGGCGCACCGGATCAAGTGCTGACGTCCGTCTGCCTGTCGGCGCTCTACGGGATTGCGTTGAACGTCGAGCGGGTGGGCGGCGGCTATCGGCTGCTGCCGACGTGACGGATCCTCTGGTTCAGCGCGCCATCCGCAGACTGCTGCGGCGGGTTCGTGCTATCGAGCGCAGCCCACGACGAATCGGAGCAGGGCATGTTCAATCGATGGCGCGATGACTGGCAGGCGTTCCGCACGCAACCGGCAGGAAAGCGTTTCCAGCAGCGCTATCGCCGACGTACCACCCGAAGCGGGCCTTTGCGCAAGTTCGCGTTCATGCTTGCGGGTCTGCTGCTGATCGCGCTCGGCGTTGTGATGATCGTCTTGCCGGGGCCTGGTTTGCTGGCCATCCTGCTCGGCGCCGGTTTCGTTGCCGAAGAATCGCAGTTCGCCGCGCGTGTGCTCGATCGAGTCGATCTGTGGATCAGCCGGCGTATCGAACGCTGGCGCCGGGCGGCCTGACGGGCGCACGGCTCAATCGCCGAGCGCTTCGCGCATGAACTCCGGCGAAGCCAGCGCGGCCCTGTGGATATCCACGTTGTAGTAGCGCGTCGCGAACTGCTTGGTGGCGGCACCGCGTTCGCGAAATCCTGCCAGATCGGCGCCCTTGCGCGCCATCGTGCAGCTCCACCAGCCGGTCGGGTACACCGGCTGCGGGAAGGTCAGCGTCTTGACCGAGTGGAAGTCGGCGAAGCGCATTGCCGAGCGCATCGCCTTGATCAGATCCAGATGCGCCAGCGGCGATTCGCTCTGCTGCACGAGGATGCCGCTCGGCTTCAGCGCTTTGTAGCAGGTCGCGTAGAAATCCGCGCCGAACAGTCCCTCGGCCGGTCCGACCGGATCGGTCGAGTCGACAATGATCAGGTCGAGCGATTCCGGTTCGTGCTCGGCCATGTACTTGATGCCGTCGATGAAGAGCAGCTCGGCGCGCGGATCCTTGTTCGACTCGCACAGTTCCGGGAAGTATTTTTCCGACAGCCGCGTCACCCGCTCGTCGATCTCGACCTGCACGGCGTGTTCGACTTCCTCGTGCTTGAGCACCTCGCGCAAAGTGCCGCAGTCGCCGCCGCCGATGATGACGACGCGCTTGGCGCGCGCATGCGTGAACAGCGCCGGATGCGACATCATTTCGTGATAGAGGAAATTGTCGCGCGTCGACACCATCGTGCAGCCGTCGATGACCATCAGCTTGCCCCAGTCGGTCGTGTCGTAGATCTCGATCGTCTGGAACGGCGTCTTTTCCGCGTGCAGGCGCTCCTTGATGCGCAGTCCGAACGACGACCCGGAACGACCGTGCTGCTCGGTGAACCAGTCGTTGGTGGAAGCGTTCGGATCGGAAGCGTGCTGCTCGGACACGGACATCGATGCTGCCTGCAGGGATGGGGCGGAAGGGGGCGCGATTGTAGCCGGTCCGTGTGACGTCGACACACGCCCGACGCGGCGCCTCGCTACACTACAGAATTCCATCGTGCGAGCGGGAGCAACAAGGTGAGCGAACAGCGCTGGAACGCCGAAGCAGCACGACATACCTGGGCCGTGCCGCATTGGAGCGAAGGTTATTTCGACGTCGGCGACAATGGCGATCTGCTCGTACGCCCGCAGGGCCCGAGTGGCCCGACTTTGTCATTGCCCGCCCTGGTCGAGGCAGCCCGCGGCAAAGGGTCGCGGCTGCCGTTGCTGGTGCGCTTCGCCGACATACTGAATGACCGTCGCGCGCGCCTGCAGCGCGCATTCGCCAAGGCGATGACCGAGTGGGACTACGCGGGTGGCTACACCGCGATCTATCCGATCAAGGTCAACCAGCAGAAGAACGTGGCCGGCGAACTGGCTGCGAACGGCGGCGACGGTTTCGGTCTCGAAGCCGGCTCCAAGCCCGAGCTGATGGCCGTGCTGGCACTGGCGCGCAAGGGCAGCACGGTGATCTGCAATGGCTACAAGGATCGCGAGTACATCCGCCTCGCCCTGATCGGTAGCCGGCTCGGCCTCGACATCTTCATCGTCATCGAGAAGCCCTCGGAACTGCTCTATGTGATCGAGGAGGCCAAGGTACTTGGTGTCGAGCCGCTGCTCGGCGTGCGCATGCGTTTGAAGAGCCTCGGCGCCGGCAAATGGCAGAACTCCGGCGGCGACAAGGCGAAGTTCGGCCTGACGCCGC
>JBDTYM010000148.1:0-6234 GCA_040005635.1 Dokdonella sp.
AATTTCCGCTCGACAACATCCGCGAGATGGGCCAGCTCGGCCTGATGGGCATCGAAGTGCCGGAGGAATACGGCGGCGCCGGTATGGATCCGATTGCGTATGCGCTCGCGATGATCGAGATCGCTGCAGCCGACTGCGCGCATTCGACGATCATGTCGGTCAACAATTCGCTCTACTGCAACGGCATCCTGACCTACGGTACCGAGGAGCAGAAGCAGAAATACGTGCGCGCGATCGCGTCCGGCGAAGCGATCGGCGCCTACGCGCTGACCGAGCCGCAGTCCGGCTCGGATGCGTCGGCGATGCATACGCGCGCGACGAAAAATGCGAATGGCGACTGGGTCATCAACGGCAAGAAGAGCTGGATCACGTCGGGCCCGGTCGCGAAGTACATCGTGCTGTTCGCGATCAGCACGCCGGGCATCGGCGCGAAAGGGGTCTCCGCCTTCCTGATCGATACCGCACGGCCCGGCTTCCACGCCGGCAAGACCGAACCCAAGCTCGGCATCCGCGCGTCGGCGACCTGCGAAATCGAATTCAGCGAGTATGTCTGTCCGGCCGCCGACCTGCTCGGCCAGGAGGGCAAGGGTTTCGCGATTGCCATGGGCGTGCTCGATGCCGGCCGCATCGGCATCGCCTCGCAGGCGATCGGTTTGTCGCGTGCGGCCTACGACGCGAGCATCGCCTATGTGCGCGAGCGCAAGGCGTTTGGTCACCCGATCGGTTCGTTCCAGATGATCCAGGCCAAGATTGCCGACATGAAATGTCGCCTCGACGCGGCCACCTTGCTGGTGCTGCGCGCGGCGTTCGCCAAAGGCCAGACCAGCAAGAACGGCGGCCGCTTCAGCACCGAGGCCTCGGTCGCCAAGCTGTTTGCCTCGGAAGCGGCGATGTTCATCACGCATCAGGCCGTGCAGATCCACGGCGGCATGGGCTACTCGAAGGAAATGCCGCTGGAACGTTACTTCCGCGATGCGAAGATCACGGAGATCTACGAGGGCACGAGCGAGATTCAGCGGCTGGTGATTGCGCGCAACGAGACGGGCGTGAGGTAGGAGCGTCGAACGAAGCGACCTGCGCAACTCAACCCTTTCCGGAGCGACTGCTCGCCGCGCATGCGGCTTCATGCGCGTCGAGACAATTGAACCGGGTGGGTGCGCGACGGCAACAAGAAGCCGCCACAGCTCTTGTTTGCTGGTCGAGCAATGCGGCTATTCGAATCCATTCGCGAAGATCGTATCGCCAGCACTCAGTTCCACGACATAGTCCGTCGACCCTCCGGCAACGTCGATGCGCCATCCCGACAGGTAGTCGCTGTCGACGGTCGTCCAGTCGACCGCGGTCAGCATCGCGTTCGCGGGCGACAGGACATGCAGCTTCAGCGAGCCGGCGGTTGCGTCGGCGCCGCTGATCGTCGGCTGCACCGGCACGTTGATCTCGAAGATCGCCTGTGTGCCGGCGCCGACGCTGAAGCTGTCGTGGATCGTCAGCGTGCGGTTGGCGAAGTCGAACGCGCGTTGCCAGCTCTGCACGGCCGGATCGCCGTTGTAGGCCGGCGTCAGGTTCGCCTCCACGTGGATGGCGCCATTCGCGCCAGGCGTCACCGTCATCGTCGATGTCGTGCCAGTGCGCTGCGCGACGATGTCGCCCGCGTGTTCGAAGCGGACCAGATTGTGCACTTCGGTGCCTTGCTGGATGCCGCTGTGGCTCCAGATATTTTCGGTCACCGCGAGCCAGTCGCCCTCGAACAAGGTGAAGCTGCCCTGGTCCTGGTGCGCGTGGCTTTCCATGTAGGGGCCGGCCGAGAACTGCAGCCACATCGCGCCGGTATCCCAGCCGGTGCGCGCGAACAGCTGGCCTGTGCCTGGCGCGTGATAGATGAGTTCTGCCGGCGGCGAACCGCCCGGCCCGGCGGGCAACAGGTCGTGGCGAAAATTGAAGCCGCTCTGCATCTCCTGCTCGGAAATCGCATGCAGCCACCACGAGGCATGGTCCTGCGCGGCCGCGTCGGTGGTCATGCGGCGGGCTTCGAGGATCAAATCGCGGTGATAGTCGTAGATGGCCGGCACCGAAACGCGAGACTGATCGCCGATCGGCGCGACGCGGTCGAGCGTCGGTACCGTCGCATGGATCCACCAGGCGATGCTGTCCGTCAGGTGGCTGTTCGCATTGGCAAGATCGCTGCCCGTCGCATCGCGCCACAGCCGATACAGCGAGAACAAGGTGCGATGCGAGAGTCCATAGCCGGTGCCTTCCTGACTGCCGCCGCCCTGCAGCGTCGCTGCGTACTGCTCCAGCGCCGGCAGCTTGTCGTTCTGCAGTAGCGGCAGCCAGGTCGTGCTGTCCTCGGCAAGACCCCAATACATCGTCGCCTCGACGAAGCTGTAGTAGTAATTGTTGGCCGGATTGTCGATCGACCAGCCGGACCACGGGAATGCATGTCCGCCCCACTGTGCCTGGTCGGGATGCCATACGTTCCACACTGCCTGTTCGGCATACGCAGCCCAGCGCGTACGCTGCTCAAGCGTCACCACGCCGGCGCACCAGTCGTAGGTCAGGGCGAGATCGCTCAGCATCGGGCCGACGTGCAGGTAGGAATCGCCTGCAACCTCGGGCGCTTCGTTCGCGACGATCGCGGCCTCGGCATCGGCAACCTGCGCTTCGACCATTTGCACCGCCAACGTCGCGTACGGGCTCTGCCCGGTGAGCCGGAACATGAAGGTGGCATCGGTGGCCGAGAACGCGTAGCCGGGATCACCCGCGACCGCCTGATCGACCCAGGTCTTGAAGCGCTGGAACTGTTCCGACTGCTGGTCGACGTAGGAGAGGTCGAGGTCGATTGCAGCACGGCACGGCGCCGCGCCGAGCGTCAGCGACACGACGAACGCCAGGGAGAGGGCAGGGAATTTCATGTCGTTTGCTCCGTAAACCTGAATTGCCATGCGGGTATGAACAAACGCTGCAGCGTCCGGAAATGCGACAGAGCTCCGCCCTGCCAGCGACAGGACGATCCGCACATCCTTGCCGCCGAGTCCCCGTAGTACAGTTTGGCGCATGCTACGCCTGCCAGGTTTCGCGCTTTTGTGCGCTGTCGCGCTGCTTGCATCGACGGTAGTCTCGGCGCGCACGGTCTATCGCTGCGTGCGCGACGGAACGGTGAGCCTGGCAACCGCGGCGGAACCGGGCTCCGAGTGCGTCGCCAAGGAACTCGACGATAGCGCCGCAACGCTGCCCGATCTCTGGGGTGCGATGGGCGTCGTGCATGGGAGCCTCTATCGGCGCGAGCAGGACGGCAAGATCGTCTACAGCACGCGCAATCTGCCCGGATCGACCAAGGTGCTCGGCTTTACCGTGGCGACACCTGCCGGATCGCCGGCGCATGTCGGGCTGGGCAAGGTCGGCCAGCCGCGCCTCGACGAATTCCCCAAGCAGTTCAAGGCGGCGGCGAAATCGACTGGCGTCGACGAAGCCTGGCTGCGTGCGATCGCGCACGCGGAAAGTTATTTCGATCCGCAGGCGCTGTCGGACAAGGGTGCGCGCGGCGTCATGCAGCTGATGCCCGACACGATCCACGACTACGGCGTCAAGGATCCGTTTTCCCCGAAGGAATCGATTGCCGCCGGCGCGCGGCACCTGAAGCTGCTCTACGCTCGCTATGGTGGCGATCTCAACCTCGTTGCCGCGGCGTACAACGCGGGCATCGGCGCGGTGACGCAATACGGTGGCATTCCGCCGTATGCCGAAACCCAGGCCTACGTCGAAAAGGTGCAGGCGCTGTACGCGAAATATCGCGTCGCGATGGGCCTGCAGCCATTGCCCGCGCAATTGCGTGCCGCGCAGTGAACCGGTCGACTCAGCACAAGGGAGTTGCAGGCGCGTGGCCAGGGTGCTGAATGGCTCCGCGTTGGCGACGATGAAGAGCGCGCAGTCACCGTTGTTTACGGGACCGTCGTCGAAGCGGAACACGCGATCCGGACGGCCGAGTGATAGCTGCAGATCGTCGTATGCCGCAACAACGGCGTCGACATCCGTCCGCGATCCTCGCGCCTGCGCCAGGAAACCGTGCGTCACGCCGGCGTGTCGAACGTGCACCGTCCAGTGCGCGCCGTCGTCGCCGAGGAGCTCGATGCCGTCCATATCCTTCGGCGTGCTGCCGTCGGCGCCCGTCACCGTGCTGGCATCGACGAGTCGGAAGCGATCGGCCGTGTCGATCGTCTGGGTGGCGGCCTCGATGGCGAGTGACGGGACTAGACCTCATCGAAGCGATCCTGGTAAACCAGGTTTTCATGCAGTCCCAGAGCGCGGAACAGCGCCCGCGAACTCGGTTTGAAATCCTGCCCGGCCGCGGTCGTGCTAGCTCAGTCGACGTAGCCTGCCACCATCACGCGCTTGCCGTGCTTCAGCTGTTCGTAGGCGTCGTCGGGCGGCTCGATGAGGTCGACGCGCACGAATCCGACCTTGCGCATGATCCACATCAGGGCTTCGAGGCTCGGCACGAGGCAGATGCCGGTCGTGCTGGTTTCAGGGCCGTGGGTTTCCTCGGTCTCATCGATGATGCCGAACGAACCCTTGAGCGGTCGCACGAAGCGATAGCTGCCATAGTCGACCATGCCGGTCATGCCTGGCACGATCTGCGTTTCGACGACGCAGACTCGACGCGTGAGCGCGTGCGCCTGGCGCAACGCGCCGACCGGGTTCTCCAGGTGATAGATGAGGCCGAGCATCAGCACGAGGTCGAAGCGGCCGAGCGCCGCGGTATCCAGCGCGTGCACGTCCGATTGGGCGACGCGCAGATTGTCGAGCGCGAGCGCGTCGCGCATCATCAGGGTGTCGGCGACATGCTCGCCGCGCGCATCGATGGCCAGCACGTCGCTCGCGTCCCACTGCGCGAGCTTGGTCGCAAACCAGCCCTGGTGGCAGGCGATGTCGATCGCGTTGTGGCCGGTGAGCGAGGCGCCGAAGCAGTCTTTCACGACCTGCTGCAGCATCGTCAATCGCGTCGTGTGGATGGCGTCCAGCGCGCCATCGTCATAGGTCGTGGTGACCCGCCCGTCGGGCAGCTCGAAACGGTAGAACCAGGTCTTGCCAAGAATGTCGGATGCGTTCGCGCTCATCGCTGCGGGCTCATGGGGCGGGCCGCGATTCTAGCCGCGTTGCAAGGTCGCGGATATCGATGGGCGTTTCAGCCGCGCGGCGTCAAAGGGTGAGGCCGACGAAAAATGTCACGTCCTGTGCGTGCCGCGACGGCAGATCCTCGACGAGGCCGACACGCAGGCTCCAGCCGGCATGGGCGTGCCAGGCGGTCGACAAGGTCAGGTTGCCGGCCGACTCCAGCAAGGGAATCTCCGAGTCGTACAGCGCGGCATGCCATTGGTACTGTGCGGCGACATCCCAGCTTGGTACCAGCCTATAGCCGATCACCGCGTCGGCGAACGGCACCTGGTCGTTCGCGCGCTGCGGCAGCAGCTGGGTGCTGCCGCGTTGCATGACGCCTGCGCGTGCCCCCCAAGAGACGCGCGTTCGCGCGTCAGTCGATTGCGCGGCGACCCACAGGCTGAGATCGACTGCGCGATCGTCGACGAGCGGACTCGCGTGCGAGACCGGTACCTTCAAGGTGCTGCCGTACAACCATTCGTGGCCGTCGCCGGACGAGCGCCGTGCGACATCGAGCAGCAGCGGTGCGGCCGCGCTGAGATTGCGATCGAGCGTGATGTCGCGACCGCTGGTGTCGGCATAGGCGATGGTGTGGCCATCCGAACCCAATCGACCGCGATCGCCATTGGTGAAACCGAAAGCGCGATGGAAATCCTGGATGAAGCCATCGAGGAAGCCACGGCCGAACTGCTCGGCACCGAACGTGGCGCGCACGATCGCGTGCTCGCCGAAACCGCGGCTGATCGCGATGCGCTGCGCATGGATCTCGGCATCGTAGAGCAGGGACTCGCTGCGCCGATCGAAGGCGAGTTCGGTATTGCTTGCATCGAGCACGAGATCGACACGCCAGCGATCTGCCGCAACCGCGGGCGGTGCGAACGGTAGTCCGCTGGAGGCGACGAACGGGTTGGTATCGCGATAAAGCTGCCAGGGCGGCGCTGCCGCATCGCTGGCAAACGTGGGCTGCGACGTGCAGGCCGCGCTCATCGCGATCGCTTGTGCAATCGCAGCGCCCAGTGCGACACGCCCGGCAGGCGCCGGGCATCGGGTCCGGACGGCCGCGCGCGGCCCGGCGAACCG
>JBDTYM010000149.1:0-6212 GCA_040005635.1 Dokdonella sp.
AGCCAGATCGAGAGCAGGCGGAAGTAGTTGAGCGCGAGCGTGCACACGACGTGCAGCTCGTCGCGCTTGGCTTCGTCCCTGGCCAGTTGCCAGGGTGCCTTGTCGGCGACGTACGCGTTCGCTTCGTCGGCAACCTCGATGATCAGCCGCGTCGCCGCTGCATAGTCGCGCGCCTCGTACAGCGCAGCGCACGCTGCGAGTTTCGCCGCGGCGGCGGCGTAGCGTTCGAGCTCGGCCGCGGGTAGCGCATTGGCGAGGCGGCCGTCGAACAGCTTGTGCACGAAGCCCGCCGTGCGGCTGGCGAGGTTGACCCATTTGCCGACCAGGTGTGAATTGACGCGCTCCTCGAAGCCCTTCAGATCCAGATCGAGGTCGGCCAGCGTCGGCCCGAGCAAGGTGGCGAAGTAGTACCGCAACCAGTCGGCTTCGAGATGATCCAGGTACGTTCGCGCATTGATGAAGGTGCCGCGCGACTTCGACATCTTGGCGCCTTCGACGGTTAGGAAGCCGTGCACGTTGACCGCGGTCGGCATGCGCAGATGTGCGCCGCGCAACATCGCCGGCCAGAACAAGGTGTGGAAATACACGATGTCCTTGCCGATGAAATGCACCAACTCGGTGCCCGCCGCCTCCGCGTCTGCGCGTTCGACGAAATCCTCGAAGCGCAGCGGCTGCTCAGGATGCCTTGCGTTGTGCGCATCGGAGTATTCGCGGAACGCGGCAAGGTAGCCGATCGGCGCATCGACCCAGACGTAGAAATACTTGCCGGGATGATCCGGAATCTCGAAGCCGAAGTACGGCGCGTCGCGCGAGACGTCCCAGCTGCGCAGGCCGTCGGCAAACCATTCCTGCAGCTTGTTGACGACTTCGGACTGCAGCCCGCCGGCGTCGCGGCGCTCGATCAGCCAATCCTTCAGCACGTTCTCGAAATCGGCCAGCTTGACGAACAGGTGCTGCGATTCCTTCTCGACCGGCTTCGCGCCGGACACAACCGAATACGGGTTGATCAGGTCGGTTGGGTTGTAGGTCTTGCCACAGACTTCGCAGGCGTCGCCGTACTGATCGAGGCTGTGACAATTCGGGCACTCGCCCTTGATGAAGCGATCCGGCAGGAACAGTTCCTTGACCGGGTCGTAGAGTTGCTTGACCGGCCGCGCCTCGGTGTGGCCTGCGGCGACCAATGCGTTCCAGATGCGGTAAGTCAGCGCACGATTGGCTGCGCTGTCGGTTGTCGAATAGTGGTCGTAGGCGACGCCGAAATCGCGCAAGTCCTTCGTGTGTTCGTCCCACACGCGAGCAATCAGCTGCTGCGGCGGGATGCTTTCGCTTTCGGCACGCAGCATGATCGAGGTGCCGTGCGCGTCATCCGCGCAGACATAGTGCACCTCATGGCCGGCCATGCGCATTGCGCGCACCCAGGTATCGGACTGCACATGTTCGACCATGTGGCCGAGATGGATGCGACCGTTCGCGTAGGGCAGGGCAGAGGTGACCAGGATCTTGCGTATCGGCGCCTTCATGCGTCGTGATGTCCGCGGTGTTGTTGCAAAGCGGAATTATCGCATGTCCGGGCGGAATGCTTGGCCGTGCGCGAGGTCGTGTTTGGAAGGCTGAAACCGAAGTACACAAAAACGAGCGATAGGGCGTGAAACACGAAGTAGACGAAGAACTCGAAGAAAAAGTGCCGAAATCAGCCCTTACTCCTTCGTGTTCTTCGTGTTTCAGGCTTTTCGGCGCACCCAACGCTACGGCGCAGCCTTGCGCTCCCACACCTGCGTCCGTCCGAGCAGTGCGAAGCCCATGTAGCCGCGCATCTCGAGTTTCTGGCCGCCGTCGGTCACGTGGATCTTGCAGCTGTAGATCTTGCCGCTGTGCGGGTCGAGCACCTTGCCGCCTTCCCAGGCATCGCCGTCCTTCTTCATGCCCCAGATGATCGTCATTCCCTCGATCGGCTTGTCCTTGCGTTCGCCGTCGCAGGTCTTGCAGATCGGGTGCGGACCCTGGTCGGACTGCAGCACCTCGACGACCTTGCCGGTCAGTTCGCCGTTCTGCTCGCTCAGTTCCACGATCGATTTGGGCTTGCCGGTGGCGTCGTCGATGGTGGTCCAGGTGCCGACGGGTGAGGCAGTGTCGGCGGCAAACGCCGGCGCCGCGAAGGCGAGTGCGGTGGCGAGCAGGGTCGATCGGCGCAACGTCATGGCACGGCTCCAAGGCAGAAGGTGACTGCGGCAACTTGCCGTTGCAGCGCCGACCCGTCAAGCCGCGCCGCAGCGGAGTGGCTGGCATAATGCGCAGTCTTCATTCCGATTGCGCACAAATGACTGAATCCCTCGATGTACGCGCACGCCAGATTCTCGCCGGCGTGATCGACCCGCACAGCGGCAAGGACCTGGTCGCCAGCGGCGCCGTACGTGGTGTCGGCGTCGCCGGCAGCGACGTCTCCGTCGACATCCTGCTGCCGTATCCGGCACTGACCGCGCAGGCCGCGCTTGCCGCCCTCGTCAAGCAGGCGCTCGAAGCCGATCCGGCGATCGCGCATGCGGCAGTCAGCGTCGCCTGTCGCGTGTTCGCACACGAGGTGCAGCAGGGCCTGACACCGCTGCCCGGCGTCAAGAACGTCATCGCGGTCGCGTCCGGCAAGGGCGGCGTCGGCAAGTCGACGGTCGCGGCGAATCTCGCGCTCGCGCTGAAGGCCGAAGGCGCCAGCGTCGGCGTGCTCGACGCCGACATCTACGGGCCGAGTCAGGTGCGCATGCTCGGCCTCAGTGGCAAACCCGACACCAAGGACGGCAAGCGCATCGAACCGAAGCTCGCGCACGGCATCCAGGCGATGTCGATCGGCCTGATGATCGAGGAAGACACCGCGATGATCTGGCGCGGCCCGATGGCGACGCAGGCACTGCAACAGATGCTCGGCGACACCAACTGGTCGGAACTGGACTACCTCATCGTCGATCTGCCGCCTGGCACCGGCGACATCCAGCTGACCTTGTGCCAGCGCATCCCGGTCTCCGGTGCGGTGATCGTGACGACGCCGCAGGACATCGCCCTGCTCGATGCGAAGAAGGCCTTGAAGATGTTCGAGAAGGTCAACGTGCCGGTGCTCGGCATCATCGAGAACATGTCGACGCACATCTGCACGAACTGTGGCCACGAGGAGCACATTTTCGGCGCTGGCGGCGGCGCACGCATGGCCGCTCAGTACGGCGTGCCGATGATCGGTTCGCTGCCGCTCGACATCCGCATCCGCGAGCAGGCCGATGGCGGTACGCCGACGGTCGCCGCCATGCCCGACTCCGACCTTGCCGCGCGCTATCGCGAGATCGCGCGCATTGCCGCCGCGCATCTGTCCTTGCGTGCGCGCAACAAGGCGATCTCGTTTCCGAAGATCGTCGTGCAAAATACCTGATGGCGGCGCTCGTGCCTGCCGCTGGCGAGGCGCGCGCGGCATCGCGCCGCCGCGTGCTGGCGCTTTCCGGCAGCCTGCGCGCGGCCTCGCACAACACCTGTCTGCTGAAGGCGGCACAGCACCTCGCACCCAAGGGACTGGAGGTCGTCCTCTGCGAAGGTCTCGGCGAGATGCCGTCGTTCAATCCCGATCGCGACGACGACGCGCCTCCGGCGCAGGTTGCCGCATTGCGCGCCGCCGTCGGCGCCAGCGATGGCCTGTTGATCGCCTGTCCCGAGTACGCACACGGCGTGCCGGGAGCCTTCAAGAACGCGCTCGACTGGCTGGTCGGCAGCTGGGAGTTTCCGAACAAGCCGATTGCGCTGTTCAACGCCTCGCCGCGTGCATCGCATGCGCAAGCCGCCTTGCGCGAGATCCTGACCACGATGTCGGCGCGCCTGGTCGAAGAGGCCTCGCTGAGCCTGTCGCTGCTAGGGTGTGATCTCGATGCGGACGGCATCGTGGCCGACGAAAATCTGGCCGCGCCCATCCGTTCCGCCCTGGTTGCCTATCAGCGCGTCCTCGATGGGATGGCCGACGCAAATTTCGACAGCGCAGCCGTCTGGGGTTGAATGAAGAGTGGCGCGGCGTTGCAGGTACGCCGCTAGAGGCGGCATCGGCGTCATGTCGCTGCCGTGGCGCGGAGAGGGCCCGCTCGTCATCGCGCGTTGTCGAACACGGTTGGGTCGGTTCGTTTCGGTCGTTGCTCCGCAACGCGTATGATCGCCGCCTTTGGCGCAGATCCATGGAGCAAAAGTGAGCATCAAGTCCGATCGTTGGATCCGCCGCATGGCAGAAAGCACCGGCATGATCGAGCCGTTCGAGGCCGGCCAGGTCAAGCGCAACGGCGGCGAGCGGTTGATCTCGTACGGTACGTCGAGCTACGGCTACGATGTGCGCTGTGCGGATGAGTTCAAGATCTTCACGAACATCAATTCGACGATCGTCGATCCGAAGAACTTCGACGAGCGCAGCTTCGTCGACATCAAGTCCGACGTCTGCATCATCCCGCCCAATTCGTTCGCGCTCGCGCGCACGGTCGAGTACTTCCGCATCCCGCGCAAGGTGCTCACGATCTGCCTCGGCAAGAGCACGTATGCGCGCTGCGGCATCATCGTCAACGTGACGCCGCTGGAGCCGGAATGGGAAGGCCATGTGACGCTGGAGTTTTCCAATACGACCCCGCTGCCGGCGAAGATCTACGCCAACGAGGGTGTCGCGCAGATGCTGTTCCTCGAATCCGACGAGGAATGCGAAACCAGCTACAAGGATCGTGGCGGCAAGTACATGGGCCAGACCGGCGTGACCCTGCCGCACGCCTGAACCCGCGGCAACGCCCGAATGCCGGCGCCGCGCGCTGGTGGTAGGCTTGGAGCCCCCTACGTAATCGATCTGGAGCAGGCGCAACCATGCGGAGTTTTTCGATTTCGATGTTCCTCAAGGCCGGAGCGCTCGCGCTTACCATGGCGTCGATGGCGGCCTGCCATCGCGGTGCGAGCAAGTCGGACATCGTGCAGGCAGCGAATATCCCAGCCGGGTTCGACGTCACCATCCTCTCCGAAAAGGACAGCCAGTTCGATTTCGATGGCGCCCCGCTGAATGCGCAGGACCTGCAAAGTGCTTTCCGCTACCGGCAGGAAGAAAAACTGCCGATGGCGACCGTGCTGATGAAGCGCAGCGAGAAGCAGAAGGTCAAGAGCGAGCACATCATCGCGTTGGCGCGTATCGCCTATGTGATGAAATTTCAGGCCTATGTCGATGATGACGGCGTGATCTCGGAGATTCGCGCTCAGGCGAAGGAAGCCGAAGCCGAACCCGCCAAGGTTGAACCCCACAAGGGCGAGCACGCCAAGAACCCGTGACGGATCCAAGGAGAACAAACATGAAGAAACTGGCGAGTGGCGTGATTCTGTCCCTGGGCTTGCTGGCGGCGACATCGGCGTTCGCGCGCTCGGACGTGCGCGACGGCAATGCGATGGTGCAGCCGGTGAAGAACACGAAGTTCTCGATCGATGGCTCGACGTTGGGCAAGGCCGAGCTGTTCGGCTACATCAGCGATCTCAAGGACCGCGAACATCTGACCGGCGTCGTGCTCAAGCGTGGCGGTGACGACGAGCAGCGCAAGATCATCGGTTCGATCGCGCGGACGTTGCAGCTGAAAGCGTTCGAGCAGGACGGCGGCGATTTGAAACCGATCGATCTTCCTGCGGCGGCGCCGACGCCGCCACCGCCGCCAATCGAGAACAAGACCGGCGGCTGAGCCGGGTTAGCTGGCAGGCGCGTCGTACTTCGATCTGTCGACGCGACGCCTGCCGCACGCCTGACCGGCTGCGTCAAATAGCGGGTCGACAGCGTCGCGCGCTCCCGGTCTTACAGCTTGGCTTACAGTTGTCGTCCCCTTCGCAGCAACCCGCGGCACGGCATTCCAGCCTGTCGTATCCAGAGCCTTTCCCGACCCTTCTTGATGGCCCAGCAGCGCAGCCTCCTGTTCATCGTACTGGCCCTGGCCACCCCTGTGGCGAGCGCGTCCAATCCGCTCGATCTGATTGGCGAAACCTATTCGCAGTGGAAGGAGCGTCTGTTCGGCTCCGGCCATCCCACGCCCGACGTCGTCGATGCGCCCGCGAACGGCCCGATCGCGATGGAGCCGGGGCATCCGCAGCGCCTGCACATCGCCGACGACACGCCCGAACGCGATTTCAGCAAGGGAAAGAGTCGCTTTCGCCTGATCGAATTGCCGGCCGAGCTCGAGCATGCGGTCGTG
>JBDTYM010000150.1:0-5651 GCA_040005635.1 Dokdonella sp.
GTCGGACTGCTGCAGGCGTTCGAGATAGTTGCCGAGGTTGAGATTGAGCCAGTCGTCGAGTTCCTTCGGTTTGAACGTATGCGCAAACAGCGGCTGGTCGTACGGTTTGGGCAGTTCTGCCAACGGCACCATGTGGGGCCCGTGCTGGTGCAGCGTCAGCATGAAGACGAACAGCGGCTGCTCCGGATGGATGCGCTTCTCGTCGGCGTAGATGCGCTCGAACACACCCAGTAGGTCGGCGTCGTGGCTTTCCCAGCCAAGGCCGTATTGGGTACCGTCGTAGAACGCGTCGAAGCCGTAGTAATCGTAGGCGTTGCGCGCGTTGAGAAAATCGCCAGTCATCGGGTACACGGCGATCGTGCGATAGCCGGCGCTCTTGAACGCCTTCGGCAGCGTGAACGCGACGCGCGGTGCCAGGTTGTACGGCGCGTACAGGCCGGCATTGCCGAACAAGGTGTGCGCAAGGCCAGTCAACAGCGAGAACTCGCTGGTCCAGGTGCCGCCGCCGAACGTATGCACGCTCAAGGGGCCGTGCGCACGCGTGGACTTGTCCGCCTCGAACATGTGGCGCTTGCATTCGGGAATCGTGCACAGCTTCAGCATGCGCGGATCGAACGTGCTCTCCTCGAGGATCGTGACGACATCCGGCCGCGTCGCCGGCGCCTGCAGCGGACGGTCGAGTTTCCATGACAGCCTGTGATCGACATCGGGCGGACTCCGCGGCCGCACGATCACGGTGTCGTTGAACGAGGTGAAGAAGTCGGTGATGAAACTCTTGTCGTTGACGGTGATCCACATCGGCTTGTTGAACACCGCGCTGAACGGTCCGGTCGGCGTCAGGCAGACGACGAATGATGCCGCTGCGGCGAGCGTGCCCAGCGCGCGTGTACCAATGCGCTGTGCGCGCGTTTCCCCGGCCAGCGACGCCGGTCGCTCGCCGAGGAACGAGACGATCAGCAGCAGCGGTGCGAGGATCAGCACGGCGAGGCTGACGCCGAGCAGCAGCGGATAGTGCGTGATGACGTCGATGGTGCCGCGATTGAAGTATTCGAGATCAGGTGCCAGCAGCGGCGTGGTCAGATAAAGAAACTTCAGCCGGCCGGCAATCTCGATCGCGCCGAACAGGAACGCGACGACGAACAAGGCGAACGCCACCCGCGCGCTCGCGAACAGCACCATCAGCAGCGCGAGCAGAACCAGGGTCGCCGCGAAGACTTTTTCCGGTGTCGTGTGCTCGCTGAGCGGGCCGAACGCGACGAAGACGAGGAACAGCAGCAGCGCGAATGCGCGCAGCAGGCCGGTGCGGTGGCGCGGCAGGATCGGCAGAGGGCTCACGCGGCAGTCGTCATCGCGGCATCGTGCGGATGCGCCAGCGGCGCGTCAATGCGCACTGCGGCATGCTCAAGTGCGGTCGCTGGCGTTGTGCACTGCGCCGCCGCCGGCGTTGTGCACTGCGCCGCCGCCGGCGTCGATCAGTTCGGCGATCGCGCTCGCCGCGCTGCGGCTCGCATCGCGGCGCAGCTGCAGATGCAGGCGGCGGTACTCGGCGAGCAACGCGGGATCGATCGCGCCGGCGTGCAGCAGCGGCAGCAGCGCATCGGCCAACGCGGCCGGCGTGCAGGCGTCCTGCATCAGCTCCGGCACCAGCTCGCGTCCGGCAAGGATATTCGGCAATGCGTAGCGGTCGACCTTGAGCATGCCCAGTCCCTTGACGAGACGATAGGTCATCGCTGCGATGCGATAGGCGACGACCATCGGCCGCTTCGCCAGCATCGCTTCCAGCGTCGCAGTGCCGGACGCGAGCAGGATTGCGTCGGCGGCCAGCATCGCTACCTCGGCGTGACCGTCGGTGAGGAGAATCGGAAATGGGGGTTGGGGAATGGGGGACTGGGCCGTGCCTGCGACTGCTCCGATTGCCAACTCCGCATTCCCGATTCCCGCCTTCGCAAGCAGACTCGCGAAGGCACTGCGGCACGCCGCATTTGCCATTGGCGCGACGATGCGCAGGTTCGGCATCTGCTTTGCCAGCAACTGCGCGGCGCCGATGAAGTCCGCGCCGAGCCGCGCGATCTCGCCGAGGCGGCTGCCGGGCAGCAGGGCCAGCACCTTCGCATCCGGCGCAATGCCCAGCGCCGCGCGCGCCGCCGCGCGATCCGGCTCGAGCGGAAACGCATCGGCGAGCGGATGCCCGACGAAGCGCGCATCGACACCGTGGCGCGCGTACAACGGCGGCTCCATCGGGAACAGGCAGAGCACACGATCGGCGCTGCGGCCAATTTTCGCGGCGCGCTTTTCCTTCCAGGCCCAGATCGAGGGGCTGACGTAGTGCACCGTGCGGATGCCCTGCTGTTTCAGCTTGCGTTCGAGGCCGAGGTTGAAGTCCGGCGCATCAATGCCGATGAACACGTCCGGTTGATACGCGAGCGTGCGCACGCGGACGTCTCGACGGATCGCCAGCAATCCAGGCAGATGTTTCAGCACTTCGACGTAGCCCATCACGGCGAGCTTTTCCGACGCATGCCAGGCGTCGAGCCCGGCGGCAATCATGCGCGGTCCACCGACACCGGCGAAGCGCGCCTGTGGATAGCGCTCGCGCAGCGCGGCGATCAGGCCAGCGCCGAGCAGGTCGCCGGAGGCCTCGCCGGCGACGAGGACGAAGCGGGGGGCCGGGTAAGCGGTCTCGGTCTGCGGAATCGGCATCACGCGATGGTACAAGGCGGCGACCACTGCGGTCGCCGCCTTGTACCGCGGGGTCCGTCAGTGCGTCGCAGTGATGGCCAACTGGCCGAGGAGATTCGCGGCAGTCTCCTGCGTGAGGCGCGTTTACACAAAATCTAGGACACGCTCAGCGCAAAACGAACCCGCGCGCTTCAGGAGGCGCGCGCCGAACAGTTCCGCATCCTGCGGCTAGCGCACCAGCGGTCTGTCACTCTTCTCGATGAAGCTCAGCAACGCAGCCACATCGGCGCTGTCCTTCGCTTGCTCAACCAGCTTCTCACGCGCCTCCGCCAGCGGAGCGCCGCCGACATACACGGTGCGATACGCGCGCTTGATCGCGGCGATGCGTTCGGCGTCGAAGCCGCGGCGCTTCAGGCCTTCGCTGTTGATGCCGCGCGGACGGCCTTGCGCGTCGGTGGCGATCATCAGGAACGGCGGCACATCGCCGCTGACGAGCACGCCCATGCCGATGAATGCGTGCGCGCCGATCCGGCAGAACTGATGCACGCCGGCGAAGCCGCTGAGGATCACGTGGTCGCCGATCTCGACGTGGCCGGCGAGCGTGGCGTTGTTGGAGAATACGCAGTGGCTGCCGACGCGGCAGTCGTGCGCGATGTGGCTGTAGGCGAGGATCCAGTTGTCGTCGCCGATGCGCGTGACGCCGCCGCCGTCGGCGGTGCCGCGGTTGATGGTGACGAATTCGCGGATCACGTTGCGCTCGCCGATCACCAGCTCGCTGCGCTCGCCGCGGAATTTCTTGTCCTGCGGCTCGGCGCCGAGCGAGGCGAACTGAAAGATGCGATTGTGCGGGCCGATGCGCGTGGCACCTTCGATGACGACGTGGGGTCCGATCGTGGTACCCGCGCCGATCTCGACCTCGGCACCGATGACACTGTAGGCGCCGACGCTGACGCCGGCGCCGATTTTCGCGGCCGGGTCGATCAGCGCGGTCGCGTGGATCATCAGCGCGCGACCTCGGCGCAGAGCATTTCCGCCTCGGCGGCAACCTTGTCCTCGACGAATGCGCGACCCCAGAACTGGCTCATGTTGCGCATCGTGCGCTTGTGCTCGATTTCCAGACGCAACTGGTCGCCCGGCACGACGACGCGATTGAAGCGCGCGTTGTCGACCTTGACCAGGTAGAACACCATTTCCTGCGCCGGATCGTGCGGCACCGACAGCTTGATCAGCACGCCGGCGGCCTGCGCCATCGACTCGATGATCAGCACGCCGGGCATGACCGGGTGTCCCGGGAAGTGGCCCTGGAAGAATGGTTCGTTGGCCGTGACGTTCTTGATCGCGGTGACCCGCTTGCCGTGCTCGAACGCGATTACGCGATCGAGCAGCAGGAAGGGATAGCGATGCGGCAGCATCGCGCTGATTTCCTCGACGCCCAGAGGCAACTTCAGGGTTGTTTCTGGTTCGGTCATGATTTGCTTTCCTTCTCGATGACATCCACACGCCGCGCGAGCTCGTCCAGATGCTTGAGCCGCGCTGCGTTGCGCCGCCACAGCCGGTTCGGCTGGATTGGCGTGCCGGAGGAATATTCCCCGGCTTCGCGGATCGAATGCGTGACCAGGCTCATCGCGGTCACGGTGACGCGGTCTGCGATATTCAAATGACCCAGTATGCCAGCGCCGCCGCCGATCAGGCAGTAGCGTCCAATTGTCGCGCTGCCAGCGATGGCGGCGCAGCCGGCAAGGGCGCTGTGTGCACCGATGGTGACGTTGTGCGCAACCTGGATCTGGTTGTCGAGGCGAACGTCTTCCTCGAGCACGGTGTCGCCGAGCGCGCCGCGGTCGATGGTGGTATTGGCGCCGATCTCGCAGTCGTCGCCGATGCGCACGCCGCCGAGTTGCGGCACCTTGATCCAGCCGCCGTGATCGGCAGCGCCGCGATCGAAGGCGAGGCCGAAACCGTCGGCTCCGAGCACGGCACCGGGGTGAATCAGCACGCGCTTGCCGAGATGGACGTCCTGCACCAGGGTAACGCGTGCGACCAGGCGCGACTGCGCGCCGACGCTGCAGCCGCGCCCGATGATGCAATGCGGGCCGAGCACCGCGCCTTCGTCGACGATGGCGCCTTCCTCGATCACGCAGAGCGGACCGATGCTCGCGCCGGCGGATACGCGGGCGTCGCTGGCGACGACGGCGCTGGCGTGAATGCCGGAATTCGGCGCCGGGTGGCGTTCGTACAGCGCTGCGATGCGCGCGAACGCGACATACGGATCCTCGGCAATCAGGCAGGCGCGCGGCCATGTTTCGGCATCGGCAGCGCTCAGCACGAGGGCGCCGGCGCGCGTGTCGGCGAGCTGCGAGCGATAGCGCGGATTGGCGAGAAAGCCGATCTGGGTCGCCTGCGCATCGGTCAGGGTCGCGACGCCGTCGAGCGCGAGCGCGGCGTCGCCGCGCAGTTGCAATTTGAAGCGCGTGGCGAGTTCGCCGAGCGAGAACACGAGTGCGTTCACGGCGTCTGCGCCTTCGCCTTGCGACGCAGGCGGTCGAGCACCTGGTCAGTTACGTCGACCTTCGGGCTGGCGTAGATGACCGGACTCGGCACGATCAGGTCATAACCTTGTTCGCGCGCGAACTCGACAGCGGCATCGTTGATCTCGCGCCAGCTGCGGTCCAGTTCCTGATCGCTGCGCGTCTTCAACTCCGCGCGCAGCGCGTCGCGGCTGCGTTTCGACGAGCGGTCGAGCGCGTCGATTTCGCGCTGCAGCGCATCGGCATCCGCTTTCGCCATCGAAGACCCTTCCCGTTGCTGGCGTTCGCGCAATTGTGCCGCGCGTGCTTCATCCGCCTTCAGTGCCGTGTCGCGATCGGCGAATTCGCGCTCGAGTTTCTGCCGGCCGCTGACGACTTGTGGCGCGTTGTCGAGCAGACGTTTCATGTCGACGTAGCCGATACGCGGCGTTGCCGGTGCCTGGGCAC
>JBDTYM010000151.1:0-5519 GCA_040005635.1 Dokdonella sp.
TCGTCGGCCGCCCAGCGCAGGAATTCCTGCGCCTCGGCGATGCCGGCGGCGTCGATGGGCAGCTTGCGCTGCGGCAGCTCGTTCGCGATCGCCAGCATGCGTTCGCGCATCGCCTTCCAGTCGTTCACGCTGGCGCGCACATCGTCGAGCGCTGCGCCAATGGTGCGCTTGAGGCGTTCGAGCTCGGCCGGTTCGGTGACGCGGTCGACTTCGAAATGCATGACCGATTCGGCCGCGCCGGCGGCACTGTCGCCGCTGCCGAAATTGAGCAGATGACCGCTCGGATCGCGCGCGATGCGGAAGATCGGGTGGATGATCGCGTGCACTGCGAGGCCGCAGGCGGCGATCGCCATGCTGACCGAATCGACCAGGAACGGCGCATCCTCGGTCACAACATCGATGATCGTGCGCGACGCGACGACGCCATGCTCGCCTTCGGCCGGATTGCCGACGCGCACCTTGGCGGTGCCGCTGCGGCGTTCGCGCACGAATTCGAGCACATTCTGCACTAGGCCGGCCCATTCGGCGGCGCTGCGGGCGGCCAGTTCCTCGGCCGGTACGCGGCGAAGGAACTCGCTGGCGAAGGCCTGCGCATCGCGCAGACGTGCGCCGCTCAGCTGGGTCGCCTGCTGGGCGAGGACGGGATCGACGGGCGAGCCGGCAACGGCGCCTTGGGCTGTCATGAAGGAATCCGGAAGGGGTGATCAGCGGGGCGCGAAGGATACCGCCGCGGGCTGCGCGGAATCCATAAGCAAAGTCCTGCAAATCAAGCTACTAGCACTTGCGTGCTGCAGGATGACGAAGGCGATGCGGCAACAGGCTCGTCGATCGAGCATGTATGCAAATGGAGCGGACATCCCCGGCAGACTCTGCGAGAATCCGAGGATGTGGGTGACAATTCCTGTACTGATGAGTATAGTCCGGTGAATAAGCATTCGCCGTCGCTCGATTCGGCCATCGGAAGTCGGGTTGTCAGCGATCGCGGCCCAAGTGCAACAGACTTCTTCGACCCTCGCCGCTGCGTGGACTTCGGGCGATCCGCAGCGCGGTCAGCTTCGTCAATGCGCGCAGGACATTGTCCGGCGCGCCCACAAGATTCCAACTGCCAGACCTACAGGAAGACTGCACGATGAAGTTGCATAGCGCCCTGACCTGCGCCGGCATTGCCGCGCTCGCTGCGATCGCGACCGGTTGCAGCAAATCCCAGCCGCAACAGGCGCAGCAGGCGCCGCCGCCCGAAGTCGGCATCGTCGTCGCCAAAGCGGAGGTGGTGCCGCTGACCCAGGATCTGGTCGGCCGCCTGTCGGCCACGCGCACTGCCGACGTACGCGCTCGCGTTCCAGGCGTGCTGCAGAAGCGCGTCTACACCGAAGGCAGCGACGTCAAGGAAGGCCAGGTGCTGTTCCAGATCGACCCTGCCCCGCTGCGTGCGTCGCTAAACGCGCAGCTCGCCAACCTGGCTTCGTCGCAGGCCACCTATACGAACAATCACATCGCCGCCGAGCGTGCGCGTTCGGTCGCGGCCAAAGGCCTGCTGTCGAAGGCCGACGTGGACAACGCGGAAGCCGCGGAGCGCACCTCAGCTGCCGCCGTCAAGCAGGCGCAGGCCAACGTCGAATCGGCCAAGATCAGCCTCGGCTACACCAGTGTCACCGCACCGATCTCCGGTCGTTCCGGCCAGCAGCAGGTGACCGAAGGCGCCCTCGTCGGACAAACCGAAGCGACCTTGCTGACCACGGTCGAACAGCTCGATCCGATCTACGTGAACTTCAGCCAGGCCGTCGGCCAGATCGACGATCTGCGCCGCGCTGCGGCCAAGGGCAATGTGCGCCTGGCCGCGCAGGAGAAGGCGAAAATCGACTTGCTGCATTCCGATGGCACGCCGACCGGCGAAAGCGGCAGCCTCGACTTCTCCGATACCGCAGTCGACGCCTCGACCGGCGCCGTCACCCTGCGCGCGATCGTGCCCAATCCCGACCACACCCTGCTACCCGGCCAATACGTCAATGTGCGCCTGACGATGGGCGACCTTGCGAAAGCCTGGCTGGTGTCACAGGCCGCCGTGCTGCGCGACGGCACCGGTCCCTACGTGATGGTCGTCGGCGGCGACGGCAATGTAGCGCAGAAACGTATCAAGGCGGATGCCACGCAGGGCGGCAATTGGGTGGTCACTGACGGTATTGCTGACGGCGATCAGATCGTCATGTCGGGCATCCTGAAGGTGAAGCCCGGCGCGCCGGCGAAGGCGACGCCATGGCAGCCGCCGCAACAGGGCGGTGCCGCACCGGCTGCCGCTGCAGGCGGCGACAAGCACTGATCGGACCCTGCGGCCAGGACGGCCGCTTCTTGTAATTTTCGCCTGCGCCGCCGCGCGCACAGGCAGAGCCCGGATTCCAGGAATTCCCAATGTCCAGTTTTTTCATCGACCGCCCGATTTTCGCCTGGGTCCTCGCGATCCTCATTACGCTGGGCGGCGTGATCGCGACGCTCGGTCTCAGCATCGAATCGTATCCAGCGATCGCGCCGACACAGGTCGCCGTCAGCGCCACCTACCAGGGTGCAGATGCCGAGACGGTCGAAAAGACCGTCACCCAGGTCATTGAGCAGCAGCTGACCAGCATCGATCACCTGATGTATTTCAGCTCGAGCTCCAGCGCGAACGGCAGCGCGACCATCACGCTGACGTTCGAGCCCGGCACCGATCCCGACATCGCGCAGGTACAGACGCAGAACCGCGTCTCGCTGGCGACGCCGCGCCTGCCGACCGAGGTGACCCAGCAAGGCATCACCGTCCTGAAGACCAATCCGGACTTCCTGATGTTCTTCGCGCTGACGTCCGATGACGGCAAGCTCGATTCCTACGCGCTCAACAACTTCATGTCGCAGGCCGTCGGCGACCAGATCGCGCGTATTCCGGGTGTCGGCCAGACGCGCCAGCTCGGATCCGAGTACGCGATGCGCATCTGGCTCGATGCGGACAAGCTGCACGGTTACGGCATGTCGTCGACCACCGCGCTGAATGCGGTGAGGGCGCAGAACGTACAGATCGCCGCCGGCCAGATTGGTGCCGAACCGTCCCCGCAGGGCAACGGATTCACCGCACCAGTCATCGCCGAAGGCCGCTTCACGATGCCGGAACAATTCGAGAACATCATCCTGCGCACGAATGCCGACGGCACCTCGGTGCGCCTGAAGGACGTCGCGCGCATCGTTCTCGGTCCGTACTCCTATGGAGTGCGTTCGACATTCGATGGCAAGGGCGTCGCCGGTCTCGGCGTTCAGCTGACCAGCGGCGCGAACGCGCTCAAGGTGCGCGATGCGGTGATCGCGAAGCTGGAGGAGCTGAAGCCGACGTTTCCGCCGGGCGTCTCCTACAAGCTGCCGTACGACACCACGAACTTCATCAAGATCTCGATCAAGGAAGTCGTCGAGACGCTGGTGATCGCGATCGTCGTCGTCGTCATCGTCATGCTGATGTTCCTGCAGAACTTCCGCGCGACGGTCATCGCGACCCTGGTGATCCCGGTCGCTCTGATGGGCGGCTTTCTCTCGATGTATGCGGTCGGCTTCTCGATCAACCAGCTGACCTTGTTCGGCATGGTGCTCGCGATCGGCATCGTCGTCGACGACGCGATCGTGGTGATCGAAAACGTCGAACGCATCATGAGCGAGGAAGGCCTCTCTCCGAAGGAGGCGACGCGCAAGGCGATGCAGCAGATTTCCGGCGCAGTCGTTGCCATCGCCCTGGTGCTGATGGCCGTGTTCATTCCGAGCGCGATGCAATCCGGCTCGGTCGGCGTGATCTACAAACAGTTCGCCCTGACGATCGCACTGTCGACCGCGTTCTCGGCCTTTCTCGCCCTGGTGTTCACACCGGCGCTGTGCGCGACGATCATCAAACCGGTCGACGAGCACAAGCGGAAGAACATCCTCTTCCGCGGCTTCAATCGCGTATTCGACTGGGTACGCGACACCTACACCAGCCACGTCACCGGTGCGATCCGCCGCATGGCGCTGTGGATGGGCGTTTTCGCGATCGTCGTGGTCGTCTGCGGCTATATGTTCAAGATCCTGCCGTCGAGCTTCGTGCCCGACGAGGATCAGGGCTACGCGGTCGTCATCGCGACGCTGCCGTCCGGCGCCAGCATCCAGCGCACCAACGCGGTGATGGACCAGATCTCGGAGACTGTGCGCAAGGACCCTGAGGTCTCCAACGTCTTCGCGATTTCCGGTTTCAGTTTCGTCGGCAGCGGCGAGAACGTCGGCCTCGCCTTCGTGCGCCTGAAGCCGTGGGACGATCGCGATCACACTGCAACGGAGCTGATCCACAAATTCCAGGGCCAGCTGTTCGGCAGCATCAAGGATGCGATGGTATTCGTCGTCAACCTGCCGACGATCCGCGGCCTCAGCCAGTTCGGCGGCTTCGACATGTACCTGCAGGATCGCTCCGGCGCCGGCCACGCCGCCCTGATCAACGCGCAGAACATCCTGCTCGGCAAGGCCGGCGAGAAGAAGAACATCCTGGCCGGGGTGCGTCCGAACGGACTGCCGGACGCGCCGCAGCTGCAGATGACGGTCGACCGCAACCAGGCGCAATCGATGGGGCTTTCGCTGACCGATGTATACAACGCGATCCAGCTGATGCTCGCGCCGGTCTACGTCAACGACTTCTTCTACGGCGGCCGCGTGCTGCGCGTAAACATGCAGGCAGACGCGCAATTCCGCGCGTCCACCGAAGGCCTCACACGATTCTATGTTCCGAGTGCCACGCAGAGCGTGACTCAGGCGACCAGCGGCGGCGGCACCAGCACGGTGCCGGCGATGATCCCGATTTCGAATGTCGTGCGCACGAACTGGATCATGGGTTCGCCGGCGCTGATCCGCTACAACGGCTTCGAAGCGATCGAGATCGTCGGCGCCGAAGCGCCGGGCAGCAGTTCCGGCGCTGCAATGGATGCGATGCAGAACATCGTCAAGAACGAGCTGCCGCTCGGCTTCGGTTTCGACTGGACCGGCCAGAGCCTGCAGGAAATCATCTCCGGCAGCCAGGCGCCGATGCTGTACGCGCTGTCAATCCTGGTCGTGTTTCTCTGCCTCGCCGCGCTCTACGAGAGCTGGTCGATTCCGGTCGCCGTGCTGCTCGTGGTACCGCTCGGCATCACCGGCGCACTGCTGACGACCTATGGCCGCGGACTCACCAACGACGTCTACTTCAAGATCGGCATCCTGACGATCATCGGCCTCGCTGCAAAGAACGCGATCCTGATCGTCGAGTTCTGCGTCGAGGAGCAACGCGCAGGACGCAAGCTCGGTGCAGCCGTGATCGATGCGGCGCGCCTTCGGTTGCGACCGATCCTGATGACCTCGTTCGCCTTCATGCTCGGCGTGTTCCCGCTGGCGATTTCAACCGGTGCCGGCGCCAATGCACGGCATGCGATCGGCACCGGCGTGATCGGTGGCATGCTGTTCGCGACCTTCCTCGGCGTGCTGTTCATCCCGGTCTTCTACGTGTTCGTGCG
>JBDTYM010000152.1:0-5419 GCA_040005635.1 Dokdonella sp.
AGCGACGATCACGCCGAACTCGCTGGCGGTCTCGCTGATCGCGGGCGAAAACGAGACCGCAACCGCGACGCTGAACATCGCCAACGCCGAAGGTGGCGAGTCGCTGACCTACACCATCACCACGGGAGCGGATTGCTCGGGCACGGCCTTGCCCTGGCTGGCAGCATCGCCGGCCAGCGGCTCGGTGGGTGGCGGCGGTTCGAGCGTGGCTATCGCGATCAAGGCCAGCCCGGCGCCGGGCAGCTTACCGCCGGGCACGTATGCGGCTGCGGTCTGCGTCGCCACGAACGATCCGAACCAGGCACAGGCGCAGATTCCGTTCACGCTGACGGTCACCGCCGCGCCGGCCGCCGCGGTGCGCGCGCCGGGCATCGAGGATGAAGTCTTCTGCGACGGCTTCGATGGTGCAACGATGGTCGTTGGTGTGCCCGGCGTCTACACGGATCGCACGGCCTTTCTCGGCGGCGTGGCGGCTGGCGACTACGAGAACGGCTTCGACGATCTCGGCGGCAGCGTGGTGCCGCAGCCACCGCGCAGCTACAGCGATGCGGCGTCAGGCATTGCCTACACGATCAGCTCGTACCCGAATCTGGACAACCTCTGGTTCTATCCCGGCTTCATGTCGGTGGGCAACTCGATCGACCATCTCGTCGTCACGTTCACCGGCGCGCCGGTGACGGCCGTCGGAGGCGATTTCTTTGCTGACGCCGGCGGTGACGGCGAGATCGTGCCAAACCAGGCGATGACGATCACGCTGACACTGAGCGACGGCACTTCGCAAACGTTCAGCACGATCTCGGCCGGCCAGGACGATTTCCGCGGCTACACGTCGTCGCAGCCGATCGTCAGTCTCTCGATCGATGCGCCGGTTCCTCCCGATCAACTGGACTTCAACTGGTCGGCCCTGGACGACTTGATCGTCGGCAACGCAAACTGATGGGTCGAGTTGAGAGGGGAGGGGTTGGTGACCCCTCTCCAGTTCCAGTGCTGGCCGAAGCGCGGTAAATCGATTAACAGCAAGGTCGGCCGTCCGCGCGGTGTCATGTGCAACGAGAATTCGATCGAAACGTTTGATATCGGCAGTCGCGGTCTTTTGCTTCCCGATCATTTCACGCGGCTAAAATAATTCGTCCGCATCATCGGCAGGCCGTTGCCCGCGGTGTTCACGGCAGTCTCGATCATGCTCTCGCCATCCGGATTGACGGTGTAGATGCGTGTCGAGGCCGGTCCTCCTCCTTTGCCGAGTGCCAATACCAGCACATTGGACTCGGGCTTTTTCATCGCACCGACGTCGGCCTCGATGGTCCCCTGGATAGGTACGGTGGAACCGTCAAGCGTATAGGTTCCCTGTACCGTGCTCTGCGATCCGCCGGCGTCGACGATGGCGACCTGCATGCTCCACTTGCCGCCGCCCGAATCGCTGAAGGTGATCGTCACGCGCGTCGGTCGCGCCTCTGCGGGCACCGGCAGGCGCGTGACATCAACACTCCAGCTGCCGAGCAAGGGCGAAGGCACAGACGTCGCTGGGGGCAGTGGGTTGGCAAGCGCGGGGGCGCTGTGGATCACGCCGGCAACAAGAAGGAGGGTGAAGAGCGTTTTCAATCCATTTCCCCGTGCGTTGGATGTATGAGGTCGATACGACTGGCTTTCCGGAAGCTGATGGCAGTCGCGCCAGCGGCTGTTCCTCAATCCCGGTGGTACACGATGTTGATCACGTTGCCATCCGGTGCTCGCACGAAAAATCGGTGCGTACCCCATGGCTCCGTCGTCAGCGGATACACGATCTCGTAGCCGAGTTTCTGGGCTTCTGCATAGGCCGCCTCGACATCATCTGTATGCACGGAAATGACCGAGTCTTCGGGGGCACTCGCATCGGACGTGACGAGCTGCACGTTGGCCCTGCCGTCAGGCGAGGTGTAGCGGGCGACCCATCCCATGTTGAACTCCTCGGTACTGAGCCCGAGAAAGTCGGTGTAGAAGTTTTTCGTCGCCTCGATATCGCCGACTCGAAGGTTGGCCATGATGCGTTTCGCACGCATGCTGTACTCCTGCTTGCAGGTTGAGTGCACGATCGTGACTGAACGTCACGGCGCGCGCGACGTCTACATCGCCCCATTGGATTCGTTGTTGTCCACCGACTTCGATTGACGGCGGGCGCGCACGCGCGATCGGATCAATGGCTCGCCTCGCGCGCATGCAGCGCCATCGCGATCAACGCGGCGCCGCCCATCACCATGTTGATGCCGACGAGCAAGCCGATCGCCCATGCCGCGGTACCCGGAAGACCCGCGAAGACGATGCCGGCGATCACGAGATCGAACACCCCGCTAGCCAGCATGAGGCCCCAGCGGCCTGACAACTCGCGCTTGTGATCGAGCGCGAACAGGATCGACGCGATGCCTTCGATCACGAAGAACACGACGAGCACGACCGTCAAGGAAACAACGCCGCTCGCGGGCCAGATCAGTAAGACGATGCCCGCCGCGATGCCGATCAAGGCGGAGACGAGCGACCAGGCGAAACCCGGCGCGCCACGCATAGCGAATGTCGTGTAGAGACCGGCGACACCGCTCAGCAGAAACACCCAGCCGACGAGGATCGTCACTGCCAGCGATGCGATCGGCGGCAATGCAACCGCTGCCAGACCGAGCACGACGAGCACGATGCCTTCGCCGAGGAAGAGTTTCCAGTGTGCGCCGAGTGCGCGCGTCGTAGCGGAGCGAAGCGTGTTGAGATCGGACGGATTCGCGGACATGACGGATTCCTCATCGGGAAGCGCGCAAGCCGTGCGCGTTGCGGGAAAGCGTATCAGCGCATCGTGACGCCGCAGCGCCTGAACATCCTGGGTCATGCGACACGGCTGGCCGAAGCTGCACGTCAGCGCACTGTCCATTCCAAGCCTATCGGAAATCGGGACTCCGTACTTTATCGATAGGTGGCCACGATGCTCGATCGAACGAGGGCCGTCCGCGGAGCGAACGGGGTCAGAGTGCGCCGCCCTCCCGTTTCCCCACCACTGCTGCGGGCGGTGCGCCGAGTCGGACTCGCTTGTACGTGAGTCCGATGCCGCGCGCGCGCGATACCGCGGCCGCGATCGGCGAGGACTTGCCGGACCAGACGTTCACGGTCGTCGACGACTTGCGTGAATGCACGCCGCCGACGCGCCGAACCCAGATCATGGTCAACGAGAAACCCGAGCATCTCGCCGCCCGCACGGTGCTCGGCACAACTCGAGCGCGTCTTCGCGAAATATTTCGTGCGGCGACATCGCCGGCGTGCGTGTCGAGGCCGTACTGGGCCGCGATGACCTCGTATCCCTCCACCTGCAGAGTCGGAATCAATGTGCTGAAGGACGAACCATCGGCCCAGATGCCGTGAACGAATACGATGCTGGGTTTGCGCTGTGTGGGCATGGAACGCACCTGGGTGGGCGGAACAACACACGTTGTTCACCAAGCATACGTTGCTCTCCTTTTGAGGCGCATACAAAGACTTTGCAAGAACCGCGTCAGAGACACTTCCGACATGTGCGGTCGTCGACGGCTGAGAGTGATGATCCAGGTTTGCGGGCCGGAATGATGGGCATGCGCTGCCACGTGTACCCGACGCCGTTGCTTGAGGCGGCGTAGCGACACGAGTGTGTCGTACACGCATGTGTCGATCTGGACGGGGCCATATGGACAGGGTAGACCGCTTTTTTGTTTTTCCATTATCATCGCCAGGCACCGCACGTCGTGCGGTCGTCGTAAGCGTTCACGTCAACCAACGCGCCCCCGTCTCCGGCATTGCCGGACTTGTCGTGCCGCCCGTATCGGGGCACCAGGCGCATTCGCTTGACCGGAAATCCAAGGAGCTCCATGAACGCTTCCCCCTCCACACCGGTGCCGCCGGTTGCTTTCGCCGCGCTGCGGCACCCCGGCTTTCGTTCGTATTTCCTGCTGTCGGCGCTGGCGATGATGGCCGACAACATCGAGCACGTGATCAGCTACTGGGTCATGTTCGGCAAGTTCCACTCGCCCGCGCTGGGTGGTTTCGCGGTGATTTCGCACTGGCTGCCGTTCCTGTTATTTTCGGTGTACTCGGGCGCACTCGCCGACCGCGTCGATCCGCGCCGCATGATCCAGCTCGGCATGGCTCTGTTCATGGGCGTGTCGATCGCCTGGGGCATGCTCTTCATCACCGGCACGCTGCAGATCTGGCACGCGGCCATCCTGCTGGTGATTCATGGATCGGCTGGCGTGTTGTGGGGGCCGCCTTCGCAATTGCTGTTGCACGACATCGTCGGACGCGAGCATCTGCAAAGCGCAGTCCGGCTGAATGCGACGGCGCGACAGCTCGGCATGCTGGCCGGCCCGGGCGTCGGCGGAGCACTGCTGCTGTGGCTGGGCCCGAATGTCGGCATCCTCGTCAACGCGTCGCTCTATCTGCCTTTCATCCTGTGGTTGGCCGTTGCTCCGTACGGGCCGAAATTCCGCGCGGGCGGCGCAGCGGTGGCGACCCGCGCGGTGCGCACGCTCGGCGATGTCTGGCAGGCGTTGCGCGAGATCGCCCAGCATCGCGTGATCATGGCAATGACCCTGCTGGCGGGAGCGGCTTCGCTGTTCGTCGGCAATGCCTACCAGGCGCAGATGCCGGGCTTTGCGCACGATCTCGGCCAAGGCAACGCCGACTTCTTCTACAGCATGCTGCTCGGCGCCGACGCGGCCGGTGCGCTGACTGCAGGCATCGTGCTCGAGAGTCGCAGCCTGCTGCAGCCGCGTGCGCGCAGCGCCTGCGTCCTTGCCATGATCTGGTGTCTTGCACTCGGCTCGTTTGCGATGACGGAGCGCTACCCGCTGGCACTCGTGCTGATGTTCGTCGCCGGTTTCGTCGAACTGGCGTTCAACTCGATGGCACAGACCCTGGTGCAGCTGGATGCCCCGGTCGAGATGCGCGGCCGTGCGATCGGCGTGTTCAACATGTTCGCGCTGGGCATGCGCATGTTCAGTGGCATCACCGTCGGCCTCGTCGGCGCCAGCATCGGCATCCATTGGTCGCTCGCATTGAGCGCGACTGTGCTGTTTGTCGTCATCGGTACGCTGTTGCGCGCTGGACTGCGAACACATCGAGTTACATGATGGCTCTTGTGGGAGCGGCTGAAGCCGCTCCCACAAATGCGCGCTCCCCGGATCCCGCGCGCCAGCCAACGATGCTTGAAGCCCTCCCCTTCAAGGGGAGGGTTGGGTGGGGATGGTGTTGCTCGGTGTCATTCCACGCCAGAGCATCGCGGCTGAAGCCGCTCCCACAGACCGTTGCTCCCACAGACAGTTGCTCCCACAAGACTGAATTCCTGCGCCGCGACCCACGAACGGTTAAACTGCCGCAGCCCTGAGGTGACCGTCGGCGAGTCCGGCGGTTGAAACGGGAATCCGGTGCGGCT
>JBDTYM010000153.1:0-5389 GCA_040005635.1 Dokdonella sp.
TCAGCTCGTGCTTGAACAGCGACGCAGCCATGTTCTTGAACATCGCTTCGCGATGACTGCTGGTTCGGCTGAACTTACGTCCGGATTTCTGGTGGCGCATGACGAATTCCTTGGTACTTGATTGTTATGAGAGACCGGTCGAAGGACCGGCATCCCGCGGTTACCCGCTGTTATATGCCCTGTCAAAACGGGCTTTTTATTTGCTGGCAAGCCCTATCTCGGGCTTTTTTTGAAAGTACGGCCATGCACGGCCGCCATTGGAGTTCGGCGAGAGTGTCTACACAAACTTGCCGATCCTCCGCACTCATCGATCAAGGACGATCGCAAAGCAAATATTGCAAAGGAAAACCATTACCCCAGTTGCATGCCGTGCACGAGCCCCGGCGGCGGCCAGCTGTCCAGCTTCATGCCGAGCTGCAAGCCGCGCTGGTACAGCACGTCCTTGATCTCGGTCAGCGATTTCTTGCCGAGATTCGGTGTCTTCAGCAGTTCCACTTCGGTCTTCTGCACCAGATCGCCGATGTAGTAGATGCTCTCGGCCTTGAGGCAGTTGGCCGAACGCACGGTCAGCTCCAGGTCATCGATCGGACGCAGCAGCACGGGGTCGACGCCGCTCTTGTCGGTCTTCGCATCGGCGCTCTCGCGACGTGTGAAGTCGCCGAACACGCTGATCTGGTCCTGCAGGATCTCGGCGGCTTTGCGCACCGCTTCCTCGGCATCGATCGCGCCGTTCGTCTCGACGTCGAGCACGAGCTTGTCGAGGTCCGTACGCTGCTCCAGACGCGCGCTGTCGACGTTGTAGGCGACGCGGCGGACCGGGCAGAACGAGGCATCCAGCTGCAAACGACCGATCGGACGCGCTTCCTCGTCCGGAAGACGGCGCGCCGTGGCCGGCTGGTAGCCGACGCCGCGTGCGATCTTCAGGCGCATGTTGAGCGCGATGTCCTTGGTCAAATGGCAGATCACGTGGTCGGGATTGATGATCTCGACGGTGTGATCGACCTTGATGTCACCCGCGGTGACGACGCCCTTGCCCTTCTTGCTGAGCGTGAGCGTGGTCTCGTCGTGGCCGTGCATGCGGATCGCGACATCCTTGAGGTTCAACAACACCTCGATGACGTCTTCCTGCAGGCCTTCGAGCGTGGTGTATTCGTGCAGGACGCCATCGATTTCGACTTCGATGATCGCGCTACCCGGAATTGAGGAGAGCAGCACGCGCCGTAGCGCATTGCCGAGCGTATGGCCGAAACCGCGCTCCAGCGGCTCGACGACCACTTTGGCGCGATCGGCGCCGATGCGCTCGACTTGAATGCCGCGCGGACGCAGCACATTGGTTGACGTTCCCGCCATATCAGGTTGACTCCGAGAATCCAACAGGATTCTACAAATGGTGTGTTTAGCGCGGAAAACCAGACCCGGCTTGGGTTTTCTTACTTCGAGTAAAGCTCGATGATCAGGCTTTCATTGATGTCGGATGGCAGATCGGAGCGCTCCGGCAACGCTTTCAACAGACCGCTTGCCTTCTTCGCATCGACTTCGATCCACGTCGGCACCAGATCCATCTCCTGCGAGACGGTCAGCGCTTCCTGCACGCGCAGCTGAGCCTTAGCGCGTTCCGACAGCGCAATCTCGTCGCCCGGGCGCACCTGGTAAGACGGCAGGTTGACCTTCTTGCCATTGACGCGAACCGCGGCATGCGAAACCAGCTGGCGCGCACCGGCGCGAGTCACCGCGAAACCCATGCGATAGACGATATTGTCGAGGCGCGACTCGAGCATGCGCAGCAGGTTCTCACCGGTATTGCCCTTCTGGCCCGAGGCCTTCTGGTAATACGAATGGAACTGACGCTCGAGCATGCCGTAGATGCGCTTGACCTTCTGCTTCTCGCGCAGCTGCACGCCGTAATCCGACAAACGGCCGCGCTTGGCGCCGGTGGCGCCGTGCTGGCCGGGCTTCTGCTCCAGCTTGCACTTCGAATCGATCGCGCGCGCGGGACTCTTGAGGCTGAGGTCGGCGCCTTCACGGCGCGCGAGCTTACAGGTGGGACCGATGTAACGAGCCATACTCTCCCTACTCCCTTACACGCGACGCTTTTTCGGCGGACGACAGCCGTTATGCGGAATCGGCGTCACGTCGATGATGTTGGTGACCTTGAAGCCCGCATTGTTGAGCGAGCGGACCGCGGATTCGCGTCCGGGGCCGGGGCCCTTGATGCGTACCTCGACGGTCTTGATGCCGTAGTCGGCCGCCGCACGCGCCGCCTTGTCGGCTGCAACCTGCGCCGCGAACGGCGTCGATTTGCGCGAACCGCGGAAGCCTGCGCCACCGGCGGTCGCCCACGAAAGCGCATTGCCCTGGCGGTCGGTGATGGTGACGACGGTGTTGTTGAAGGACGCCTGCACGTGAGCGACGGCATCCGTCACCACGCGCTTGGTCTTCTTCTTTGCCTTGACGGCGGCTGCCGGCTTGTTCATGAGTCGCGTGTTTCCTTAAATTCTTTCACGATCGTCCATGATCGAATGAAGGACCGGCCGTCCTGGCCGGACTTCTCAACGAATGCTTACTTCCTGATCGCGCGGCGCGGACCCTTGCGGGTGCGTGCATTGGTACGCGTGCGCTGACCGCGCAACGGCAGACCGCGACGATGACGCAGACCGCGATACGTACCGAGATCGATCAGGCGCTTGATCGAGATACCGATTTCGCGACGCAGATCGCCTTCGACGCCGAACTTGGCGATCTCCTGGCGCAGCTTGTCGACCTCGGCTTCGGTCAGATCCTTGATCTTCGCGGCCGGATTGACGCCCGCCCCGGCGCACACTTTCTTGGCGCGCGACCGACCGACGCCGAAAATACTGCGCAGACCGATCACGACATGCTTCTGAACCGGCAGATTGACACCCGCAATGCGTGCCATGCTTGTTGATCTCCAAAGATACTACTGATTGCGCAGAGAACTTGACATTATATCCGGATTGGCGCAGCAGGGAAACCCCTGTCCGCACGTCCATCCCTTAAAGCCAGGCCCGCTCAACGGCCGCGCAGATTCGCCTTCTTGAGCAGACTTTCGTATTGATGCGATACCAGGTGCGCCTGGATCTGGGCGGTGAAGTCCATCACAACCACGACCACGATCAGCAGCGAGGTGCCACCAAAGTAGAACGGCACGTGCCACGCGTTGCGCAGGATGTCCGGAATCAGACAGACCGCAACCAGATACAACGCACCGGCGCCGGTCAGGCGAGTCAGAACACCGTCGATGTAGTCAGCGGTCGCCTTGCCCGGGCGCAGGCCCGGAATCAGCGCGCCGGAACGCTTCAGGTTGTCCGCCGTTTCCTGCGAATTGAATGTCAGTGCCGTATAGAAATAGGCGAATACGATGATCAGCACCGCATAGATCAACATGTGCAGCGGCTCGCCCGGACCCAGCGATGCGGTGAGCACCTGCAGCCAGTGAATCTCGCTCGAATTGTTGAACCAGGTGGCCGCGGTCGCCGGGAACATAAGCAGCGAAGACGCGAAGATCGGCGGGATCACACCGGCCATGTTGATCTTCAACGGCAGGTGCGAACTCTGATTCATGTATGCCTTGCCGGCACCGCCCTGTCGCCGCGCGTAGTTCACGGTGATGCGGCGCTGGCCGCGCTCCATGAACACCACGAATGCGGTCACCGCCAACACGATCGCGAACACGATCAGCACGCGCAGGATCGGCAGCTCGCCGCTCTGCGCCATGCCCAGTGTATGCACCACTGCCGCCGGCAGACCGGCGACGATGCCGGAAAAGATCAGCAGCGAAATGCCGTTGCCGATGCCGCGCTCGGTGATCTGCTCACCGAGCCACATCAGGAACATCGTGCCGGCCGTCAGACCGACCACGGTCGTGAAGATGAAACTGGGCCCGCCCGCGTAGACGACGCCGACCTGGCTCTGCAGCATCGTGGCGACGCCAAATGACTGGAACAACGCGAGCGCGAGCGTGCCGAACCGCGTGTACATGGTCAGCTTGCGCCGGCCGGACTCGCCTTCCTTGCGCAGCGCCTGCCAGCTCGGGATCACGGTTGCGAACATCTGCACGATGATCGAGGCCGAAATGTAGGGCACCACGCCAAGCGCGAAGATCGACAGTCGGCTCAGTGCGCCGCCCGAGAACATGTTGAACATGTCGAGCAGGCCGCCGCCTTGCTGGACCAGCTTCGCCATCGCATCCGGATTGACGCCCGGCACCGGAATGAACGTGCCGAGCCGGTAGACGACGAGCGCACCGATCACGAACAGCAGGCGCTGCTTGAGTTCGGTCAATTTGCCGAACGAGGCGAGCATATTGGACTGCGACGACGCCACAGGCTTACTCCACGCTGCCGCCGGCAGCCTCGATAGCCGCCTTGGCACCCGCGGTCACGCCGACGCCTTTCAACGTCACCGCACGGGTGATCTCGCCCTTCTTGACGATCTTCACGCGCTCGGCGCGCGTATCGATCAGACCGGCAGCCTTGAGTGCAGCGAAATCGATGACATCAAGCTTCAGCGAGTCGAGCTGGTACAGCAGCACTTCGCTGTTCTTGTGCGCCGTCTTGGAACGAAAACCGACTTTCGGCAGGCGACGCTGCAGCGGCATCTGGCCGCCTTCGAAGCCAGCCTTGACCTTGCCCTTGCCGGAGCGTGCGAACTGGCCCTTGTGGCCACGGCCCGCGGTCTTGCCGAGGCCGGAACCGATGCCGCGACCGACGCGAACACGATCCTTGCGGGCGCCGTCAGCGGGCTTGAGAGTATTGAGACGCATGCGAGTGAACTCCTACCAATAGGCTGATTTGAGGCACCGAACGTTCGGTTCAATGCCTCGGCCGCGTATTACGCGTTGTCTTCGATCCGGACCAGGTAGCTGACCTGGTTGATCAGGCCGCGCACCGACGGTGAATCCTGCAGCTCGCGTACGTCATTGATCTTGCGCAGACCGAGCGCACGCACGCTGGTGCGATGACGCCCCTGGCATCCGTTGATGCTTTTGAACAGGCGCACCCGAATCTTCTTGCCTTCGCTTGCTTTCGTATTAGCCATTGCCGAGCACCTCATCAACGGTCTTGCCGCGCTTGGACGCGATACGGTCCGGCGACACCATCGCCTGCAGACCATTGATCGTCGCGCGCACCAGGTTGATCGGATTGCGCGAACCGACTGCCTTGGCGAGAACGTTCTTCACGCCGACGACTTCGAGCACCGCGCGCATCGCACCGCCGGCAATCACGCCGGTACCTTCGGAGGCCGGCTGCATGAACACCTTGGCTGCGCCATGGTTTGCCTTGACCGCGTGGAACAGCGTGCCGTTGTTGAGCTGCACGCGGACCATGCCCTTGCGCGCACGCTCCATCGCCTTGGAGATCGCGACCGG
>JBDTYM010000154.1:0-5178 GCA_040005635.1 Dokdonella sp.
CGAACAGTTTCACGCTCCAGAAGTTGAGCAGGAAATAGATGATGACCAGCACCGCGGCGATCGCCAGTCCAGGCTCGCTCAGTTCGCCGCGGCCCCCGGGCATGTGCACATAGAGATCTTGCGCCCACTGCCACTTCCACGAGGCCATGTATTGGACCGAGGCTTCCGCTTCGACCGGGATCACCGAGACGATCGCAATCCAGTTCGCCCAGGCGCCGATGAAGCCGACCAGTGAACCGTGCGAGTAGTGGCTGTAGCGCACCATGCCGCCGGATTCGGGAAACATCGCGCCGAGTTCGGCATAGGTCAGCGCGATCGTCATGATGATCGCCGCGCCGATGATCCAGGCCCATACCGCGCCAGGACCTGCCAGACCGGCCGCGCGCCAGGCGCCGAACAGCCAGCCGGAGCCGATGATCGAGCCCAAGCCCGTCAGCATCAGGGCCCAGGGGCCGACATCGCGGCGGATGGCATAGTGATCGGACATGCGTGAACTCCGTCGTAGTGATGGCGCCGATGCGTGCGCGACCGGGTGGCGCGCGCAGCAGCTCGCCATGATCGCAGTTCGCGGCGGATGTGTCAGCGCAGGCTCGATATCGGGCGTTCCCCCTCGCCGACGACGAGAAATTGTAGGTGTCGAACGAACTGGCAACATGACTCGGTGCTGCGCGCACTACGAGCACAGGGCCATGGGACAAGCGCTTGCCAACCCAGTTGTCGCCAATCAGTGAAACGAATCAGATCGAATCGATCAGAGGAACGACTTGGCGTGATCGAGCACGCTGGCGCAGGTCTTCTTGGTGAGTGAATCCTTCAGGTCGCCCATCTTGCCGCCACCCAGATTGCCAATGTCCAGACTCTTGCCATCGCCGGTCTTGACCAGGCCCTTGGCGCCATCGGCGTAGTCGGCCTTGTCGGTCTCGCTGGCGTCGCTGCCGGTGACCTTGCCCATCAACTTGTCCTTGACCGAGCCGGCGTCGTCACCTCCGAGGAAGTTGTTCTTGATGCAGAACTCGACCACTCAGGCGGCGTTGCCGGCGCTGCCGGAGGCGAGCGAGGACAGGTCCGCGCCGCCGGCGGCATCCTTGAGTGCGCCGAGTCCCTGCGCGCTCGCCGATCCAACGAATCCGAACAGTGCGATGCTGCCGCTGAGGAGCAGCGGGAATCTGAATGGGGACTTCATGAATGCAGCCTCCGATCGGGGAAAAACGGACCCTGCGCGCGCACGGCCCGAGGACTCTACTGCCGGGCACATTTCGTCGATGTGAAACGCGGTGCTTCAGTCCGTCGCGCGATTGCGCAGTCGCTTGAGGATCTCCGCGCGCGCCTCGCGCAGGATCGAGTCGCGATCCAGGCTTTCGACGATCTCGGCGACGACGCGTTTCGGACCTTTGTCACCCCAGGATTTTCCGGCGATCAGGTATTTCTCCGCGGCGCGGCCGACCAGTTCGGTCGCGTACCACGCGAGCGCGCCTTGCGCGCCTGCGGTGACCACAGTGGAGAAGCCCGCGCTCAATCCCTTCAGGGCGGAGGCGACCAGGTGCACACCCCAGATCGCGCCCATCAGCGCAGCGAGCTGGGCCGAGATCACGACGATCAGCGAGCTCGCTTCGGCCTTCGTCAACGGCAGGCCGTAGACGCGGCCGAGATGCATCACGAGGGCCGCATCGAGCGCACCGGCAGCGAGCAGGTCGGCGACGGGGATCGGGTTCAGCGCGACCGCGACGCTCTTGGCGAGACAGTACTGGTGGATCACTTTTGCGGCGAGGTCGCGGCGCGCGTCGGCGATGCGCGCGCCAACCTGGTCGGAGACGCGGCCGGCGAACAGGCTGGCGTTCAAAGCGGCGAGCGTCTTGCCTTCGTACGCGACAACGGTGGTCAGGCGCTCGCACAGGGCATCCAGTTCGGGTAGGCGCTCGGCAAGTTCGACACGTTCGATGCCGTCGTCATCGACGCGGATGCGCTTCAGCGGCGTCGGCTGCGCGCTGATGGCAACGACGTCGTCGGCACGTACCAGGCCGAGCGCATGCTCGCGCAGACGTTCGAGCAGACGCTCGCGTTCGTCGTCGCCGTAGCGGTCGCTCTTGTTCAGCGCGAGCAGCAGGGGCCGCTCGGTGCGCGCGAGCAACTGCAGCGCATCGCGCTCGCGTTGCGTCATGTCGCCGTCGACGACGAAGATCACCAGGTCGCTGACGCTGGCGACTTCGAATGCGAGTTTCTCGCGCGCCTCGCCGTCGAGTTCGTCGATACCCGGGGTATCGATCAGGTGTACACCGCTGCCGGCGACTTCCTGCCAGCGCCGCGTCGTCGCGTCGCGCGTCGTGCCGTGCAGCACGCCGACGCTGAAGGCGTTCTCGCCGAGCAGCGCATTGGCGAGCGCCGACTTGCCGACGCTGACGCGGCCGAATACCGCAATGTGCAGCTCGCCGCGTTCGAGCTTGCCGAGCATCGATTCGAGCCGCGCAAAGTCCACGGCAAGGCTCGTGCGCACGGCTGCAGGAATCTGCGGGTCGTCGAGCAAGGCGCGCAGGCTCGCGGCCGCCTGCAGGTTATGAGCGTCGCCGCGCGGCGCAGCGACGGAGTCGCCCGCGCGCGCGGTTTCGGCAGGCCGCGCGAAGCGCTGCTGCAGGCGCTGCCAGAGCGCGCGCGGGCCTTCCATTTACTTGGCAGTGAGGATCAGATGGCCGTGCACCGGCACCTCGGCGCCGACATCGGACCAGTCCTTGCCGGCACCAAGACCGTAGTCGGCGCGCTTCAGCACCGTGTCGACATCAAGCGTCGCCGTGTTGCCGTTCTCGGCGAACTTGACCTTCAGCGTGACCGCTTGAGTCTTGTCGCGAATCGTCAGTTTGCCATTTGCCTCGACGCCGCCGTCGGCGGCCTTGGCGAACGAGTCGGTGACGAAGTGCGCCTTCGGGGACTTCTTGACGTCGAAGAAATCGGAGCCGTGCAGCGAATCGTCGCGATCGCCATTGGCCGTGTCGGCGCTGGCGAGGTCGATGCCGACGTCGAATTTCGACTTCGACGGATCGGCCGCGTCATAGGCGATCGTCGCCTCGAAGCTCTTGAACTTGCCGTCGAAGGCTTCGCCTTGATAGCTGCCTTTGAAGGTCAGCGAACTCTTTGCACTATCGACCTGCCAGTCGCGCGCGAATGCGGCAGCCGGGAGCAGCATGGCGATGCAGATCAGTGGACGCAGCATGGGAGATACTCCTCGATCAGGAAGGGGTCGCACGCGTACGCCCGGGCAGCATGCGCCGCAGCGTTTCGTTGCGATGGTGAAAGTGATGGATCAGCGCCATCGTCGCGTGACCGGCGGCGACTACGGCGAGAATCCAGAACAGGGTCTCGTGTGCGCCTTCGGCGAATTCCTTGATCGCATCGTCCTTGCCCCCGGTCAGGCTCGGAACGTGGATCAGGCCGAACCAGTACAGCGGGCGCAGGCTCGACGCCGAATCGAACAGCCAGCCCGACAGCGGCACCGCGAAGAGCAGCAGGTAGAGCAACGCGTGGCCTGCGCGCGCGCCGAGTGCCTGCCAGTGCGGAATGCCGGTCGCCTCGTGCGGACGACGGTCGAACGCGCGCCACACCAGACGCAGGATTGCCAGCGCGAAAATCGTCAGCCCAAGCGATTTGTGAAACGTATAGACCGGGATCGTCGTCGGTCGCTTCGGCAACTCGACCATGACCAGGCCGATCGTCGCCTGAGTCAGGATCAGCACCACCACCGTCCAATGGAAGAACTTGGCGAGGCTGCCCCAATGCGTCGCATTACTTTTGAGCGCCATCTTTACCTTCCTGTTCGCTGGATTTGGCGGCGTCGCCGTCGCGGATGCCTTCGATCTCGAGACGCAGCTCGATGTTTTCACCGACGACCTCGGCATAACGCTTCATGCCGAAGACCGAGCGCTGCAGCGTTGCCGTGGCCGAGAACCCGGCTTTCTGCTTGAACAGATACGGATCGGTAGCGACGCGATTCAACGTGAAGTTCACGTCGACCGGTTTCTTGTCGCCGCGGAAGTACAGATCACCGTGAATCACGCCGCCCGTGTCGGTCTTTTTTTCGACACGGCTGCTGATGTAGCGCGCGGTCGGCCAACGCTCGGTGTCGAGGAACTGCCCCGACTTCACCATCGCGTTCCACTTCTCGTCGCCCATGTCGGCCGCAGCGAGATCGATCGTCACGTCGACGTGGCTCGCGCTCCAGTCCTTCGCATCGAACTGGAACCAGCCTTCCTTCACGCGCAAGCGGCCGAGCGGATGCGAGAAGTGCTGATGGTCGGCGCTGAACCAGACTTGCGTGTGGACGGGGTCGAAGCGGTAGGTTTCGGCCGCAGCCGAGGCGATTGCCGGAACCGCCAGCAGTGTCGCGAGAAACGCCGCCTTGCTCCCTCTCCCACGAGCTTTGCCCGGGGCAGAGGATTGGGGCGAGCGGGCGGGGCGGGACCAACACGAGATATCGGAACACGGCGTAGCGCCCGCTCGCAGCGCATCGCCAATGTGGTCGCGTGTGCGAAGGGATGGCGAAAACCTTACCCCCGCCCCCTCTCCCAACCCTCGCCCCCAGCGATGAAGCCGTTGCAGGAGAGGGCTGATCCGTTCAAACGCTGCTGTGCTTTGCATCCGCGCAGCTTGGCAAAAACCCGCTACGCGCGCTACCGCTGCCACGTGAACGATGTTTCCCGGAATTGTCACCGCGCCGCGTTGTCGGGCGTGCCGCGGCGCGCCGCTTCAAAGGCGATACGGGCGACCCGTTCGACGCGCTCACGCGCAGGCTCGGCCAGCAACGCACGCACGCGCGTCTCGACGTCGGCCGCGTCCAATGTGGCGTGCTCGTTCAGTGTCGCCGCGAGCGCGTTGCCGAGACTGTCGAACACCAGCCCGTAGGCGATCGCGTGCAGTACGCCGCCGCCGAGCGTGCCGAGGCCGGGGAACGCCTTCAAGGCGTTACCGGCAATCGCGAGCACGATCGCCATCGTGTTGCGCACGGTCAGGCCGACGCGCTTCAGCAACGCTTCCACATCGAGTTCGCGCACGGGAACACCATGAATGCGCGCCAGTTCGCGCACCAGTGCCGTACCCAGCGCGCCCTGGATCAGGATGTCGCTGCCCGGCGCGACGGCGGCCATCGCGCCGACGATCGCGCGGCGCGTGTAGCGGACGACGGCTTCGGCCGAT
>JBDTYM010000155.1:0-5143 GCA_040005635.1 Dokdonella sp.
CGATCGGCGCCTCGAACCGGTTGCGATGCCCGGGCGCGAGCGCGCCATGCAGGTAGCCGCCGTCAGTGACGACCCACGGCTCGTTCAGCGTCGCCCATTTCTTCACGCGGCCGTCGAGCTTGCGGTACATCACGCTGGCGTAGTCGGCGAACCAGTGCGCGACGTCCGGATTCAACCAGCCGCCGCGGTCGTCCAGCGCGGCCGGCAGATCCCAGTGGTACAGGGTCAGCAGCGGCTCGATGTCGTTCTCGAGCAGGGTATCGACCAGGCGCTCGTAGAAATCGAGACCGCCGAGATTCACCTTGCCCTTGCCTTCCGGCAGGATCCGCGCCCATGCCACGCTGAAGCGATAGGCCTTGAGGCCCAGATCGCGCATCAACTTGACGTCGTCCTTGTAGCGGCGGTAATGGTCGCAGGCAATGTCGCCGGTGTCGCCATCGCGCACCATGCCGGGCGTGCGCACGAAACGATGCCAGATGCTTTGTCCGGCGCCATCGGCGAGCGGCGAGCCTTCGATCTGGTAGGCCGAGGTCGCGCTACCCCAAAGAAATCCACGCGGAAATTCAAAATTCCGACTCATCGAAGCGTCCGTGTCCTTAGCATGACTGGAACTGCAGGAATGAAAACGTTTACATTGAAAGGATAGCGTAAGAATCTCACGATTGGCAGACTGCGCGCGAGTGCGGCGCATCGTCAGCGCCGCGTTAGAGCGGGCGCAACGGCCCCGCTGCGCGAACGTGGCGGCGACTCGAGCTCAAGGACATCATGGCGACCGTACGACTCGATCATCTGCGCAAGGTCTACGAAAACGGATACGTCGGCGTCGTCGACGCGACGTTCGACGTTGCGCATGGGGAATTGCTGGTACTGGTCGGGCCTTCCGGCTGCGGCAAGTCGACCCTGTTGCGCATGATCGCCGGGCTGGAGACGATCACCTCGGGCACGCTCGCAATTGGCGACCGTCTCGTCAACGAGGTATCGCCACGCGATCGTGACATCGCGATGGTGTTCCAGAACTACGCGTTGTATCCGCATATGAGCGTTGCCGAGAACCTCGCGTTCGGACTCAAGCTGCGCGGCACGCCGAAGCCGGAAATCGCTCAGCGCGTGGACGAGGCGGCGCGCATGCTCGACCTCGGCCGCATGCTGCCGCTGAAGCCGGCGCAGCTCTCCGGCGGTCAGCGCCAACGCGTCGCGCTCGGCCGCGCGCTGGTGCGCAAGCCGGCGGTGTTCCTGCTCGATGAGCCCTTGTCGAACCTCGACGCCAAGCTGCGCCTGTCGACGCGTGTCGAAATCGCCAAGCTGCACCGCGAGCTCGGTGCGACAATGATCTATGTCACGCACGACCAGATCGAAGCGATGACGCTCGGCCATCGCATCGTCGTCATGAAGAGCGGCGAGATCCAGCAGATCGACACGCCGATGCATTTGTACGAGCGCCCGCTGAACCTGTTCGTGGCCGGCTTTCTCGGCAGTCCTGCCATGAACTTCTTCCGCGGCAAGGTCATCGCCGACAACGGACTCGCACTCGATCTCGGCAGTTCGAAGCTCGCGCTCGATCCGAACAGCGGGGCAAAGCCCGGCAGCGACGTGATCGCTGGCCTGCGTCCGGAAGACCTGGTGCCGCTGCGCGAGGGTGCCGCAGGCCCGCAACTGTCCGCGCGACTCGAGCTCGCGGAACCCGTCGGCAACGAGATCTTCCTCAACCTGCGCTCTGGCGAGCACGGCATCGTCGCGCGCGTGCCGCCGCAGGAAATTCCGGCGATCGGCAGCGAGCTGCACTTCGCGTTCAAGCCGCAGCGGCTGCACTTGTTCGATCCGGCCAGCGAGCGGCGGCTGGAGGTCGCTGCATGAGCCAGCATGGCCTGCGCCATGTCGGCTCGAGCGCGCTGGCGCTGCTGCTGGCACTGTTCGCCGCACACGCCAGTGCGCAGCTGGCGCCCAGCGCCGATCGATGGGAAGCTGAGATCGGACAGTTCGAGACGGCCGACGTGGCACACCCGCCCAAACCGGACGGCATCGTCTTCGTCGGCAGTTCGTCGATCCGCCTGTGGACGACGCTGGCCGGGGATTTTCCGAACCGCAATACGCTCAATCGCGGCTTCGGCGGATCGAAGATCGCGGACTCGACCCGTTACGCGCAGCGCATCGTGACGAACTACCGCCCGCGCCTCGTCGTGCTCTACGCCGGTGACAACGACATCGCAGAAGGTGCCAGCGCCGCGCAGGTATTGGTCGATTTCAGGGACTTCGTCGCCGCCGTGCGCAAGGACATGCCGCAGCGGCCGATCGTATTCATCTCGATCAAGCCGAGTCCGTCGCGCGCCTCGCTGATGCCGACGATGCGCGCGGCCAACGCGCTGGTTTCCGACTACGCACGCACGCAGAAAAACATCACCTATGTGGACGTGTTCGCGCCGATGCTCGACAGCAGCGGCCAGCCACGCGCGGAATTGTTCATCGCGGACGGCCTGCACATGAACCGCGCGGGATACGCGTTGTGGGCGTCGATTCTCGCACCGCGGCTCGAGCAGAAATAGCGGACGCTGCGGTCGCTCGACGCAGGCTCAGGAGACCTTCGGCGATGCCGGCGCGACTTCACGGCAATCGGCGCAGACGCCGTGGACTTCGAGCGTCTGCGCGCGCGGACGAAAACCCCGATCCCTGGCCTGCTCGCTGAGCAGCTTCGACACGCGTTCGTCGCAGACCTCGACCGCGGTCGCGCAGACGTCGCAGATCAGAAACGGCACTTGGTGTGCTTCATTCGGATGATGGCAGCCGACGAAGGCATTGATCGATTCGAGCTTGTGGATGAAGCGGTTCTCGAGCAGGAAATCGAGCGCGCGATAGATCGTCGGCGGCGCCGCGCCGCTGTGTTCGTCCTTGAGCCGGTCGAGCAGATCGTAGGCCTTGACCGGTTTCGATTCGGCCGCGATCAGTTCGAGCACGCGCAGGCGCAACGGCGTCAGGCGCAGGCCGCGCAATTCGCAGGCGCTCGACACGGCGCCGACAAACGCATTGGCGTCGTGCTGGTGATCGTGGCGTCCGTGGCGGTGGCTGGCGGTTTGCGACATGACGGGGTTCATAGTGCGACGGCGTGCATGGTAGCGCGATTGAGAGAAGGGCAATCGCCCCGCACTAGTGTCCTGTCTCACAAGTAGCGCGAAGAAATTCCGGATGGATTTCGGCGCGAGACAAGGCGCGAGGAGGAGCCATAGCGGGGCTATGGTGACGACGAGCAACGCGGTATCGCGCCGAAAGACGCCGGAAGTATTTGATGATACTTGTGAGACAGGACACCAGATGGGCCCGATCTGGCGTCGAAGCAAGAGACCGGCCGCCGCCGTGTCGCCACCCGCGCAAGCGCGACTACCAGCCCCGCCCGCTGTCGTTGCGTTTCAGGCTGGCGCGCACCGAGCGTTTCGCAGCGACGCTCAGATTGACGCCGCAATGCCGGCAGGCTTTGGCGGACGGCACATTGCGATGCCCGCATTCGGGGCATTCGAGCAGGCTCGATTTCGACAGGGCGATCACGATCCAGCCGATCGGTCCGAGTGCGGCGCCCCAGACCAGGCCGGCCACCCAGCGCCCTTTCGCCAGTCCGATGACCGCGCCGACGATCGCGCAACCCAGCGTGATGCCGATCGCCCAGATCCACAAGGTCGGATCGAACGCGGCCTCGGTGCAGACCTGCAACAGGGCCTGCATCGCGTCAGAATCGGTCTGATCCAGATTGGACAGGGCATCGAAGTTGCACTGCAGCGCCATCTGCTTCTCAACCTGTGCGCGAGAGCGCCGCTTCGATGCGCCGCAGCGCCTCGCCGCGGCCAGCCAGGAAGACCGTCTGATCGATCGACGGCGACACCTGCGTACCGGTCAGTGCCACGCGCAAGGGCTGCGCGACCTTGCCCATGCCTTCGCCGATCGAGGCTGCGGCCGCCTCGATCGCGACGTGGATGTTGTGCGGCTTCCATTCGATCAGCGCGGCGAATTGCGCATGCGCAGCCTCGAGCGCGGCGCGCGCGGTCGGCGTCTTCAGATGCTTGGCAACGGCCTGCTCATCGTAGGTGTCGAGCGGCGCGTACCAGACGCGCGCCTTCTCCGCCATTTCCTTCAGCGTCTTGGCGCGATCACGCAGCGCGACGATGACGTCGGCCGGATCCGGGCCGTGTGCCGGATCGATGCCGGCCGCACGCAAATGCCACTCGAAATGCGGCGCAATCTCGCGCGGATCGTCGTTTTTCAGGTATTGCTGGTTCAGCCACGACAGTTTCTCGAGGTCGAAGCGCGCCGCCGACTTGTTGACGTCGTTCGCATCGAACAGCTCGACCATCTGCGCGGTCGAGAAAATCTCCTGATCGCCATGCGACCAGCCCAGGCGAACCAGGTAATTCAACAATGCATGCGGCAGGAAGCCGTCGTCGCGGTACTGCATCACGCCGACCGCGCCGTGGCGCTTGCTGAGCTTCTGGCCGTCCGGCCCGAGGATCATCGGCAGATGAGCGAAGCTCGGCACCTCGGCGCCGAGCGCACGGTATATGTTGATCTGCCGCGGTGTGTTGTTGACGTGGTCGTCACCGCGGATCACGTCGGTGATGCGCATGTCGATGTCGTCGACCACGACCGCGAAGTTGTAGGTCGGGAAGCCATCCGAACGGATCAGCACGAGGTCGTCGAGTTCCTCGTTGCTCCACTCGATGCGCCCCTTGACCTTGTCCTCGAACACGACGCTGCCGGAGAGCGGATTCTTGAAGCGCAGCACGCGGTTCGGATCATCGCGCAAGGGCTCGTTGCGCTCGCGATAGAAGCCGTTGTAGCGCGGCTTCAAGCCTTTCGCCATCGCCTCGGCGCGCATCGCCTCGATGTTTTCCTTGCTCTCGTAGGCGTAGTACGCCTTGCCGGACTTGAGCAGATCGGCCGCAACCTCGCGGTAACGATCCATGCGTAGGGTCTGATAGTAGGGACCCTCGTCATGCGCCAGGCCGAGCCAGTTCATGCCGTCGAGAATTGCCTGCACGGCTTCCTGGGTGGAGCGCTCGCGGTCGGTATCCTCGATGCGCAGGATGAACTCGCCACCGCGATGGCGTGCCTCCAGCCAGCAATACAACGCAGTGCGCGCGCCGCCGCTGGCGAAGGTCAGCGT
>JBDTYM010000156.1:0-4987 GCA_040005635.1 Dokdonella sp.
TCTGCTCGACCTGCTCGACCAGCGAAAGCACATCGCCCATGCCGAGGATGCGCTGCGCGATGCGGTCGGGGTGGAACGGCTCGAGCGCGTCGACCTTCTCGCCGGCGCCGATGAACTTGATCGGCCGCCCGGTGACGTAGCGCACCGACAACGCGGCGCCGCCACGAGCATCGCCGTCGGCCTTGGTCAGCACGACGCCGGTCAGCGGCAACGCTTCGGAAAACGCCTTCGCCGTGTTGGCAGCGTCCTGGCCGGTCATCGAGTCGACCACGAACAAGGTCTCGATCGGACTCAGCACCGCGTGCAGCGCCTTGATCTCGGCCATCATCTCGGTGTCGACATGCAGGCGACCGGCGGTGTCGACGATCAGCACCTCGGCGAAATTCCGCCTCGCCGCATCCAGCGCGGACCTGGCGATCGCCACCGGATCCTGGTCGCCGCTCGACGGATGGAACAGCACGTCGACCTGTTCGGCCAGCGTGCGCAGCTGCTCGATCGCGGCCGGACGATAGACGTCGCAGCTGACGACCATGACTTTCTTCTTCTTGCGCTCCTTCAGGAAGCGCGCGAGCTTGGCCACCGTCGTCGTCTTGCCGGCGCCTTGCAGGCCGGCCATCAGCACGACCGCGGGCGGCGCGGCGGCAAGATTCAGATCGGTGTTGGCGGTGCCCATGACGGCGGTGAGTTCGTCGCGGACGACCTTCACCAGCGCCTGGCCGGGCGTCAGGCTCTTCAACACTTCCTGGCCGACCGCACGCACCTGCACGCGCTGGATGAGTGCCTGCACGACCGGCAGCGCCACGTCGGCTTCGAGCAAGGCGATGCGCACTTCACGCAGGGACTCGCGGATGTTCGCTTCGGTCAGGCGCCCGCGTCCGCGCAGACGCTGGACGGTGGCGGAAAGACGGGTGCTGAGCGACTCGAACATGGGCAGACCGGTACGGCGGGAAAGCGGGCGATTATAGCGGAGCTTCAGCATCTGCCCCGCGCAAACAGCCGCATTCACGCGCCGCGGACGCTATGCGACACTTCGCTCATGCTGATTCCGATTGTCGCCCTGTTCGCGATCGTGCTCTACCTCATCGCGGCCGGCCTGCTCGCGCGCCAGCTGCTCGGCGGCGGTGCGCCGCTCAGCCGTAGCGCGGATGGTGTCGCCGGCGCGGCAGTGCTGGCGCACGCCGGCGTGCTGTTCGGCATGCATGCGGGCGCGCTCGACCTGCACTTCTTCGCCGCGCTGTCGCTGGTCGCCGGCGTCGTCGCCGCGCTGACCTTGATCGTCAACCTGACGCGACCGGTCGCCGCGCTCGGCGTGATCGTGTTCCCGCTCGCCGCCCTGCTGCTCGGCATCGACGTGTTCATGACGCCGCGCACGCTGCCCCTCGTGCTCGGCTGGCAGATCAAGCTGCATGTCACGGTCGCCCTGCTCGCTTTCGGCGTGCTCTCGATCGCTGCCGTGCTGGCGATCCTGCTGGCGATCCAGGAACGCGCACTGCGTCATCGAAATTTCGGTACCTGGTTGCGCGCGCTGCCACCGCTGACCCTGACCGAAGCGCTGCTTTTTCGTCTGATCGGCGCCGGTTTCGTGCTGCTGACGCTGACCCTGCTCAGCGGCATCCTGTTCGTCGACGATCTGTTCGGCCAACACCTCGTGCACAAGACCGTATTGTCGATCGTCGCGTGGCTGGTGTTCGGCGCACTGCTGGCCGGTCGCCGCCTGTACGGCTGGCGCGGCAGCCGCGCGGTGAATCTGACCCTGATCGGCATGGCGATCCTGCTGCTGGCGTTCTTCGGTTCCAAGTTCGTGCTGGAAGTCATCCTGCATCGCACCGCATGAAACCTGCTCCGCCAAAGATTCCCCTTTCGGTGCTTGTGCAAGCACTCGGACTCGCATCCGTTGCCGGAATACCCGTCTTTTTCGTCGCGTTCAATCAGATTCGGCGTGCTTGCGGGAGTCGCTTGTTTGGCTCGCGAGAACACTTCTGTTCGGCACATGATCTTGGGACGTGGTTGCTGTCCCTTCCGAGCTGGAGTTACTGGATCTTGGCCGTTTCGGCAATCGTTGTTCTTGCGCTGACACGGCTGTTCTTGCGCAGGATTGCTGCCTGACGCCGCTATTCCCCGGCGGCATTCAAGGCGTCGCTCAAACGCTCGACCGCAATGATCTCCATCTCGCCGATCTGTGTCTTCTTCGGCGCATTCGCCTTCGGCACGATGGCGCGTTTGAAGCCATGGGTCGCCGCCTCCTTCAGGCGCTCCTCGCCGTTCGGCACCGGGCGGATTTCGCCGGACAATCCGACCTCGCCGAACGCGACGGTCTGTTCGGGCAGCGGCCGATCGCGAAAGCTCGACAACACCGCCAGCAGCACCGGCAGATCGGCCGCGGTTTCCTGCACGCGGATGCCGCCGACGATGTTGACGAACACGTCCTGATCGTAGACCGCTGCGCCGCCATGCCGGTGCAACACCGCCAGCAGCATCGCCAGACGATTCTGCTCGAGGCCGAGCGTGACGCGACGCGGATTGCCGAGCGAACTCTGGTCGACCAGAGCCTGCACTTCGACCAGCAGTGGTCGCGTGCCTTCGCGCGTGACCATCACTGCGCTGCCGGCGGTCGGCTGCGAATGCGTGGAAAGAAAAATCGCGGACGGGTTCGGCACCTCGCGCAGGCCCTTGTCACCCATCGCGAACACGCCGAGTTCGTTGACCGCGCCGAAGCGGTTCTTGAACGCGCGCAGGATACGGAAGCGGCTGCCCGCCTCGCCTTCGAAATAGAGCACGGCGTCGACCATGTGCTCGAGCACGCGCGGCCCCGCGATGCCGCCTTCCTTGGTCACGTGGCCGACCAGGAACACGCTGGTGCCCGACTCCTTCGCGTAGCGCACCAGGCGCGCCGCCGACTCGCGTACCTGCGACACCGAACCCGGCGCGGCCGTCAGCGACTCGGTCCAGATCGTCTGGATCGAATCGATGATCAACACATCGGGTTTGCTCGCGCCCGCTTCGCCGATAATCCGCTCGATCGAGGTTTCCGCAAGCGCCTCCAGCCCGTCCAGCGTGATGCCAAGACGCCGACCACGTGAGGCGACCTGGGCCAGGCTTTCCTCGCCGGTGACATAGAGCCCGCGCACGCGCTGGCCGATCGCTCCGAGCATCTGCAGCAACAGGGTCGACTTGCCGATGCCGGGATCACCGCCGATCAACACGACCGAACCGGCGACCAGACCGCCGCCGAGCACCCGATCGAGTTCGCCGATGCCGGTCGCGCTGCGCTGCTCGGCCTCTGCTGCGACCGTCGCCAGTTGCGTAACCTTTGGCGCGCCCGCCGCACCGGCATAGCCCGAGCGCGCCGCTGCGGCGGATTTTGCCGCCGGCTGCACGACGATCTCCGCCAGCGTGTTCCAGGCGCCGCACTCGATGCACTGGCCCTGCCACTTCGAATGCTCACCGCCGCATTCGGTGCAGACGTAGGCGGTTTTCGCTTTTGCCATCATCCGTTCAGTTGTCGTCCTCGACGAACCGCACGCGCCGCGTCACGCCGCAGGTGAGTTCGTAGCCGATCGTGTCGGCATGTGCGGCAATATCTTCGACGGCCAGACCGCGCCCCCACAACACCACGTTGTCGCCGATCTTCGCGTCGGGCAGGCCGCGCAGGTCGAGCGTGATCAGATCCATCGATACGCGACCGATCAGATTCGCGCGCACGCCGTTGACGAGCACCGGCGTGCCGGGTTCGGCGTGACGTGGATAGCCGTCGCCGTAGCCGATCGCGGCAACGCCGACGTGCATGTCTTCGGGGGCTTCCCAGGCCGCCGCGTAGCCGATGCGTTCGCCGCGACGCACGCGGTTGATCGCGATGAGCCTGGTCGTCAAGGTCATTGCCGGACGGAAGCCGAAATCCGCGCCGATCTTGCCGCTCACGAGCGCGATGCCGTACAGCGCGCCGCCGGCGCGTACCCACTGTCCCTGCGCCTCCGGCCAACCGAGGATGCCGGCCGAGTTCGATAGCGAGCGCTCGCCCTCTAGCCCGGACACGGCACGCTCGAAGCGTTCGATCTGGTGCGTGGTCAGGGCGTCATCGAATACGTCGGAATTGGCGAAGTGCGTCATCAACGCGATGTCGCGATCGACGCTCGGCAGCGCGCGCAGGCGCGCATGAGCGTCGCGTGCACGCTCCGGTGGGATGCCCAGTCGGTGCATGCCGGTATCGAGCTTGAGCCAGACGCGCAGCGTACGCGGGTCGTGGTCCGCGGCGAGCATCTCGATCTGGCTCTCGTGATGGATCACCGCATCGAGCTTGAGCCGACGCAGCTCGGCGAGATCGCCGGGCTCGTCCGGACCGGACAGCACGACGATACGCTGCGACGCGCCCGCCGCGCGCAGGCGCTGACCATCGGCGATCGCGGCTACACCGAACGCGTCGGCACCTTCCAGCGCACGCGCGACACGTTCGAGCCCGTGGCCGTAACCATCGGCCTTGACCACCGCCATCACGCGCGCACCGGGCGCGAGCTCGCGCACGCGACGCAGATTCTCGCGCAGGGCGCCGAGATGAATCGTCGCGCAAGTGGCGCGCATCGTCCGCCGCTCCTTCTGCCTTGCTATTCGAACGTGCCGGAAAAACTTCCGCCGGCGTAGTTCTCGAACTTCGTGTACTCGCCGAGGAACGCCAGCGTCACCGAACCGATGGGGCCATTACGCTGTTTGCCGATGATGATCTCGGCGGTGCCCTTGCGCGGCGATTCCTTGTCGTAGACCTCTTCACGATAGATGAACAGGATCACGTCGGCGTCCTGCTCGATCGCGCCGGATTCGCGCAGGTCGCTCATCACCGGGCGCTTGTCGGTGCGCTGTTCGAGCGAGCGGTTGAGCTGCGACAACGCGATCACCGGAATGTTGAGCTCCTTCGCGAGCGCCTTCAGGCTGCGCGAGATCTCTGAAATTTCGGTGGCGCGATTCTCCTTGTTGCCGGGCACCTGCATCAGCTGCA
>JBDTYM010000157.1:0-4808 GCA_040005635.1 Dokdonella sp.
CATGTCGGCGTTCTCGGCCTTCGCGGTATCGAGGATCTTCTGCGCCGGGACCATCACGCCGAGATCGATGACGTCGAAATTGTTGCACCGGAGCACGACGCCGACGATGTTCTTGCCAATGTCGTGCACGTCACCCTTGACCGTCGCCATGACGATCTTGCCGTTCGATTTTGCGGTGTCACCGGTGCGCAGCTTCTCCGCTTCGATGAACGGCAGCAGGTAGGCGACCGCCTTCTTCATCACGCGCGCGGATTTCACCACCTGCGGCAGGAACATCTTGCCAGCACCGAACAGGTCGCCGACGACATTCATGCCGTCCATCAGCGGGCCTTCGATGACATCGAGTGGCCGCGTGCTGAGCTGGCGCGCCTCTTCGGTGTCTTCCTCGGCGAACGCATCGATGCCGTGCACGAGCGCATGCGCCAGCCGTGCGCGAATCGGCAGGCTGCGCCAAGCGAGGTTCTCGACGACGACTTCGCCCTTCTTCGCCTTGTAGCGTTCGGCGACTTCGAGCAGGCGTTCGGTCGAATCCTTGCGACGGTTGAGCACGACGTCCTCGACGCGCTCGCGCAGCTCCGGATCGAGGTCGTCGACGATCGGCAGCGCGCCGGCGTTGACGATGCCCATGTCCATGCCGGCGCCGATCGCGTGATAGAGAAACACCGCGTGGATCGCCTGTCGCACCGTTTCGTTGCCGCGGAACGAGAACGACACATTGGAAACGCCGCCGGAGACATGGCAGTGCGGCAGCGTCTGCTTGATCAGCCGCGTCGCCTCGATGAAGTCGACCGCGTAGTTGTCGTGCTCCTCAATGCCGGTCGCGATGGCGAAGATGTTCGGATCGAAGATGATGTCCTCGGGCGGAAAGCCGAGGCGTTCGGTCAGCAGCGTGTAGGCGCGCGTGCAGATTTCCACCTTGCGCGCGCAGGTATCGGCCTGGCCCTGCTCGTCGAACGCCATCACGACTGCAGCGGCGCCGTAACGCAGCACCTTCTTGGCGTGTTCGAGGAAGATGTCCTCGCCTTCCTTCAGCGAAATCGAGTTGACCACGCCCTTGCCTTGCAGGCATTTGAGGCCGGCCTCGATCACGCTCCACTTCGACGAATCGACCATCACCGGCACGCGTGCGATATCCGGCTCGGAGGCGATCAGATTGAGAAACCGCACCATTGCGGCTTCCGAATCGATCAGGCCCTCATCCATGTTGACGTCGAGGATCTGCGCACCGCTTTCGACCTGCTGGCGCGCAACCACCACCGCTTCGTCGTAGCGATCGTCCTTGATCAACTTGCGAAACTGCGCACTGCCGGTGACGTTGGTGCGCTCGCCAATATTGACGAACAGCAGCTCGGGCGTGATGACGAGCGGCTCGAGGCCGGAGAGGCGGGTAGGGCGCGAGGATTCGGACATCGTCTCGATGGTCAAAATGTAGATGACGTCATTCCCGCGGAAGCGGGAATCCATTCGTGGGATCCGCACAGGGCGACACCGATTCCCGCTTCCGCGGGAATGACGCCAGTAAGGGATGCATCGCTACCCTTGTCATGCTGCGAAGGCGAGCGCGCCGCGAAGATTTCGAGGCGCAATACCCGCTACCACGTCCGCGATCGCCTTGATATGCGCCGGCGTCGTGCCGCAGCAGCCGCCGACCATGTTGAGCAGGCCACTGCGTGCGAACTCGCCGATCAGCTGGGCCATGTCCTCCGGTGTCTCGTCGTACTCGCCGAACGCGTTCGGCAGGCCCGCATTCGGGTGCGCGCTGACGTAGCAATCGGCGATTTGCGCGAGCACATCGACGTACTGACGCAGCTCTTTCGCACCGAGCGCGCAATTGAGTCCGACCGACAGCGGCTGGCTGTGTGCGACCGCGGCATAGAACGCTTCGGCCGTCTGGCCGGAGAGGGTGCGGCCGGAAAGATCGGTGATCGTGCCGGAGATCATTATCGGCAGGCGCGTACCGCGCTCGTCGAACAATTCCTCGACCGCATACAGCGCAGCCTTGGCGTTGAGCGTGTCGAAGATCGTCTCGACCATGATCGCATCGGCGCCGCCATCGATCAGACCTGCGGTCGCTTCGCGATAGGCGACGCGCAATTCGTCGAAGTTCGTGTTGCGAAAACCGGGGTCGTTGACGTCGGGACTGATCGAGGCGGTGCGGCTGGTCGGACCGAGCACGCCGATCACGAAGCGCGGTTTGTCTGGCGTCTTTGCCTCCACGGCATCGCAGCAGGCGCGGGCCAGGCGTGCGCCTTCCTTGTTGAGTTCGTAGACAATGTGTTCGAGATGGTAGTCGGCTTGGCTGACCGAGGTCGCGTTGAACGTATTGGTTTCGACGAAGTCCGCGCCGGCGTCGAGATACGCGGTATGGATAGCGCCGATGATGTCCGGGCGCGTCAGCGTCAACAGATCGTTGTTGCCCTTGAGGTCATGGCCGGGTTGCACGCTCGCATCGCGCTGCGGTTCGTGCTGGCGATCGAATCCGTCGGCGAAGCGTTCGCCGCGGTAGTCCGCTTCCTCCAGCTTGTAACCCTGCACCATCGTGCCCATCGCGCCGTCGATGATGAGGATGCGTTGGGCCAATGCATCGAGCAATGCCTGGCTGCGGGCGGGATTCAGATACGGCAATTGGATGCTCATGGTTTCCTCGCGAGCAGACTCAGGACTTCGAAGTGCGGCGGACGACGCTCGCGCGTCAGTCGTTCACAGGCGATCACAGCGAGCCTCGCCTTGCGCGCGAACTCACCCAGATCGTCCAGCGTGAAACCGAGATTGCGATGCTCGAACGGCTCGACTGCGTTGCGGTGTGCATGGCGGCCAAGCGTTGCGACGAGCAGACGCCCGCCCGGTCTGAGCACGCGTGCGGCTTCCGCGAACACGACGTCGGGCCGCTCGCTGTAGGTCAGCGCATGCATCAGCAGCACCAGATCGAAGCGCGCGACCGGAAAATCAAGGGCGTGCATGTCGCCAGCGTGCACCGCGACGTTGGCGAAGGTCTTCAGCCGCTTGCGTGCGGCAGCGACCACGCGCTCACTGGCATCGACGCAGGTGATCGAATGCGCGCGCGGCGCCAGCAGTTCGGCCAGCACGCCGTCGCCCGAGGCGATGTCGAGCACGTCGCCGGTTTCGACCAGCTGGGTCATGCCGCGCGCGAGCGCCTCCCAGGTACGGCCGGGCGAGTAATGCCGTTCCATGTCGCCGGCGACCGTGTCGGCCCAGCCTTCGGCGCGTGCGCGCTTCGCCAGCGCGGCGGGCAGACGGCGTTCGTCGTCGCGCAGCATCGCGTCGTCGACGTTTTCCTTCAGCGCGCGCAGGAGGGCGCCTTCCTTCGCGTCGAGCTCGCCGTTGTAGCGGTAGTACGAGGACACGCCGGCGCGCCGATCCCGTACGAGGTCGGCCTCCTTCAGCTTGGCCAGATGCGTCGACACGCGCGGCTGCGCCAGGCGCAGCACCGCCGACAGCTCGGCGACGGTGAGTTCCTCGCGCTCGAGCAGCGCAAGCAGGCGTACCCGCGTGGGGTCGGAAAGCAACCGCAGCAGGGCCGAGGTCGCGGCCAGATCCAAGATGTATCCCTTTATCTTGATATAAAGATGGATGCGCAGGGTAGCGGTGCGACCGCGCAGCGTCAATGCAGTGCTAACCGCTTGCACCAGCGGGTATGCTTGGCGGCATGCCTGTACTCTGTTTCGGCTTGCGCACGCTGGGTGCGCTGGCAGCCTCCCTTGTTGGTGCGATCGCTACAGCTCTGGCCGCGCCGCTGCAGGATGGCGAGCTCGCAAAGTACTGGACGCCCGATGCGCTGCACGTTCCCTATCGCGCGATCGAAACGGTAGGGCGGCGTGACGGCGAGCGACTGCCATTGATCGTGTTCCTGCACGGCGACTGGCAGGACGGCAGCGATAACGAATCGCAACTGGCCGGGCGCGGCAACGGTTCCTACGAACTGGTCGATGCTGCGCGCGATGGCGGCATTCCGCTCGTCTACGTCGCGCCACAGACGACCGGCGCTTACTGGCCACCGGATCGCGTCACCGCGGTCGTGCGCGATGCGCTGATGCGTTGGCCGATCGACCCGAGGCGGATTTACCTGACCGGCGTTTCCGATGGCGCGACCGGCGTCTGGGACGCCCTGAAAGCCTATCCCACCTGCTTCGCCGCCGGCGTGCCGATGTCCGGCATGACCGAACTGGCCGGGCTCGGTCCGATCCGCGCGATTCCGCAGTGGGTCTGGCACGGCGAGGAGGACGACGATACCGATATCGAGACCGGCTATCAGGGCGCCATGCTGGGCTCGCGCGCGGTCGTGCGCGCGCTGCGCGCGATGGGCGGCCATCCGCGCTACACCGAATATCCTGGCGAGCGGCATGTGATCTGGCCGCGAGCGTATGCCGAGGACGCGCTGCTGCCCTGGCTGCTCGACCAGCGTCTGCCTGGCAGGCCCTGCGATTTTTCCACGCTCGCCCCGCTCGGCGGCGCGAACCGCTAAAATCCCGTCTTCGATCGACGCCCCATGGCTGGCGTCATTCCCGCGCAAGCGGGAATCCATCTCGCTCTGATCGCCTGCGATGCGCGCTGGCGTCAATGGATTCCGCTTGCGCGGGGATGACGGCTTCAGGGGGTGTCGCCTGCGATATCTTGCGAGGAGCTTCCATGGACTTCCGCTATACCGAAGATCAACTTTCGATCCAGGCCATTGCGCGCGATTTCGCGCAGAAGCGCATTGCGCCGGTCGCGGCGGAGTTCGACAAATCCGGCGAATTTCCGCTCGACAACATCCGCGAGATGGGCCAGCTCGGCCTGATGGGCATCGA
>JBDTYM010000158.1:0-4551 GCA_040005635.1 Dokdonella sp.
TGCCGTCTTCGAGGATCTTGCCGGTGCCGGCGGCGATGACTTCGCCCTTGATGGGCTTCTCGGCAGCGGAATCGGGGATGACGATACCGCCGGCCGACTTCGTTTCGGCCTCCAGACGCTTGATGATGACGCGGTCGTGCAACGGGCGAAGCTTCATGGGTGTCTCCATCAACGGGTTGATTTAAAAGGGTTTCTGAAAAGTTGTTAGCACTTGCACCTGCTGAGTGCCAAGTTTAACGGCGAACGACCCCTAAAGGAAAGCAGCGCGCCGGCGTGCCCGACAGATGCCGCTCGGATTCGGGCTTTCAAGGGCGACCACACGAATTGCCGCGATCGCACCGATACCCTAGCCTTGCCGGCCTGTCCTTCCGGGATGTCGCGTGTCCGTCTTGCTCGCCCTGTGCACGGCCCCCAACGACGACGTCGCCATGCGCCTCGCACGCACCCTCGTCGAGGAGCGTCTGGCCGCCTGCGTCAGCCGGATCCCGGGGCAGCGCTCGACTTACCGCTGGAACGGCGAAATCCAGGACGATGCCGAAGTGCTGCTGCTGATCAAGACCACACGCGAGCGGTTCGACGCGCTCAAATCCCGCCTGCCCGGCTTGCATCCGTACGCCGTGCCGGAATTGATCGCGTTCGATGCCGTGGATGGTCTGCCCGCTTATCTTGGCTGGGTCGCCACGGAGACCGGCGCGGAATGAACGTCCTGAAAGCCGCGCGGTCCAAGCGCGGTCCTGTTGCCTCGTCAATCCCGCTTTCGGAGTGTCCGCTGATGCGCATGCTGTTCGCCGGCCTAGTCGCTCTACTTGCCGCTGTCGGCGTGGTGCACGCGCAATCGCAGGACGACCCCGGATCCAGTCCGGGGCAAGACCTGTTGCCGGTCGAGCAGGCGTTCAAACTGGGCGGGCACATCGGCGAGCCCGGCAAGATTGCCGTGCACGTCGATATCGCGAAGGACTACTACCTCTATCGCGAGCGCATCAAGGCGAAGACCGCGCAAACAGGGGTTACGCTCGGCACGCTCGATCTGCCGAACGGCATCAAGAAGCACGATGAGTTCCAGGGCGACGTCGAGGTCTATCACGACACGATCGATGCGACATTGCCCTACACGCTTGCCGACGCTGCAGCAAAAACGCTCACGGTCACGTTCACCGTGCAGGGTTGCCACGAGGTCGATCCGAAGATCTGTTATCCGCCGCACCCGACGACGTTGACGCTGGATATCCCGACCGCCGTGATGGCAGCAACGCCCGCCGCGACCGGAGCGGACGCATCCATGGCGACGTCGGATGTGAGTGCGTTGAAGCTGGGCGGAATCCCGTCGCTGACCGGCGAGGTCGACAAGACGCCGTTGCCGCCGGAACAAGCCTTCGTATTCGAGGCCATCGCGCAAAGTCCGACCGCAATCCTCGCGCGCTGGACGATGCCAAAGGGCTACTACCTGTATCGCGACAAGAGCTCGGTCACGCTGGCCGACGGCGCCGGCGTCAAGCTCGGCGCGCCGCAGTGGCCCGCGGGCGTGTCGCACAGCGACGAGCACTTCGGCGACGTGACGGTGTATTTCGATCAGGTTGAACTGCCGATTGCGCTCACGCGCGAGCGCGGCGAGACACAGACGGTGAGCGTGCACGCCGAATACCAAGGCTGCCAGGACAATGGAATCTGCTATCCGGTGATGGCGCGCGATATCACGATCGAGATGCCCGCCGCGAGTGCACAGCAGCTGACCGCCGCCAAGGTTTCGTTCGTCGCGCCAGCGACGCCGGTGGCGGTCGACAGCAGCGCCGACAACGCACTGCGCAGCACACCGCCGGCGCCGAGCGGCCCCGGCATCCTGGGCGCCCTGCTGTTCGCTCTGCTCGGCGGCCTCGTATTGAACCTGATGCCGTGCGTGTTGCCGGTGCTGTCGCTGAAAGTGCTCGGCCTCGCACAGAGCGGCGAGAGCGCGCACAAGGCACGCCGGCATGCTCTGTATTACACCGCCGGCGTGCTGGTCGCATTCGCCGCGATTGGTCTGGCGGTGATCGGATTGCGTGAAGCCGGCCAGGCCCTGGGCTGGGGCTTCCAGTTGCAGCAGCCGGCCTTCGTGGCCGTGCTGGTCTATATCCTGTTCGCGGTCGGCCTGAGCCTTTCCGGCGTGTTCAATATCGGCGCCAGCCTCGCTGGCGTCGGCCAGGAACTCGGTAACCGCAGCGGACCGGCCGGCGACTTCTTCACTGGCGTACTCGCGGTTGTCGTCGCAAGTCCGTGCACCGCCCCGTTCATGGGCTCGGCACTGGCATACGCGTTCGCTTCGTCCTCGTTTGTCGCGCTGCTGGTGTTCCTCGCACTCGGCGTCGGCCTCGCGCTGCCGTTCCTCCTGGTCGGATTCGTGCCGGCCTTGGCGACCCGCCTGCCTCGGCCCGGCGCATGGATGGAGACGCTGAAGCAGTTCCTCGCGTTCCCGATGTACCTGACCGCCGTCTGGCTGGTCTGGGTGCTCGGCAACCAGCGCGGCATCGACGCGGTCGGCTGGGTGCTGATCGGCGCGGTCGTGCTGGCGCTGGGCCTTTGGTGGCTGGAACGCAGCCGCTACAACGGCGGCACGTTCGCGCGTGTCGGCGCGGTCGTGGTGTTGCTGGCTGCGCTTTGGCCGGTGGCGCAGGTTGCACGCCTCGACGCGCCGGCGCGCGCGCAGGCCAGCGCGGCGCAGAACTGGACACCGTATTCGGCCGAACGGCTGGCGGCGCTGCGCGCCGAAGGGCGCAGCGTCTTCGTCGACATGGGCGCGGACTGGTGCGTGACCTGCAAGGTCAACGAGAAAGCCGTGCTCGATACCGACGCGTTCCACGATCTGCTCAAGCGCAGCAATGCCGTGCTGATGCGTGGCGACTGGACCAATGTCGATCCCGCGATCACCGCGTTCCTGCAGCAATACAAGGCGGTCGGCGTACCGCTGTACGTGGTCTTCCGAGCCGGCGAGCCGGGTGCCGGACGCGCGCTGCCGACGGTGCTGAGCGAAGGCATCGTCGAGGAAGCGCTCGCCGCGCCGGCACGCTGACCCGGACATGTTCAATCGCACGAACCTGCTGATCGTGCTGATTGCGCTGGGCGGCGCCTTCGCGGGCTTCTATGCAGGCGGCTGGCTGCGACCAGTGACTCCGCCGGCGCCCGGCGAGCATGGGCTCAAGATCGGCGACCCTGGCATTGCGCTGAATCTACCCGACGTCGCCGGCAAGCCGCGCTCGTTGACGGAGTGGCAAGGCAAGCTGGTGCTTCTCAATTTCTGGGCGAGCTGGTGCGGACCCTGCCGCGAAGAGATGCCACTGCTTGATCGCAGCCAGAAGCGCCATGCCGACAAAGGCCTGCAGATCGTCGGTATCGCAGCGGATACCCCGACCGCGACGCAGGAATTCCTACGAAAATATCCGGTCGAGTATCCGATCCTCGTCGACGACCCGCAGCGCGGCGATGATGCGTCCATGGACTACGGCAATACGCGCAGCGTGCTGCCCTATACGGTGCTGATCGGCCGCGACGGGCGCGTGCTCGCGCAACGCTTCGGCAACTTCAGCGAAGCCGGTCTGGAGCGCTGGCTCGCTCCGTATTTGTAACGCAACCTCGGCAATTTCTGCCAAACGTCGTCGAACTGGACACAACGCACCAGCTCGGCCAGACTACGCGCCCTTTTTCCCGCAGCTGGCTCGTGGCGAAAATCCTGGTCCTGCATGGCCCCAACCTCAACCTGCTCGGCACGCGGGAGCCGGAGATTTACGGCCGTACGACGCTGGTAGAAATCGATGCCGACCTCGCCAGCTCGGCAGCGGCCGCCGGCCATGAGCTGGTGACGCTGCAGTCGAACGCCGAGCATGCCCTGATCGATCGCGTGCAAGCGGCGGCCAAGGATGGCACGGCGTTCATCTTGATCAATCCGGGTGGCTACAGCCACACCAGCGTCGCGCTGCGCGATGCACTGGCCGCCGTCGCGATCCCGTTCATCGAGCTGCATCTGAGCAATGTGCACGCGCGCGAGCCGTTCCGTCGTCATTCCTATTTTTCAGACATCGCCGTGGGCGTGATCACCGGCTTCGGCGCCGACAGTTACCGGCTTGCGCTGAGCGCGGCCGTGCGCCGGCTGGGCGCGTAACCCCGACATCGACTTTCAGCCTGGAGTCCGCATGGACCTGCGCAAGATCAAAAAGCTCATCGACCTGCTCGAAGAATCCAATCTCGCCGAACTCGAGATCAAGGAGGGCGAGGAAATCGTCCGTCTCTCGCGGATTCCGAAAGGCATGGTGGCGGCACTGCCGCAGGCGGCGCCGATGCCGCAGCAGGTGCGCGTCGATTCTCCTGCTGCCACGGCCGCCCCAACCGCCGTCGCAGCCTCGAGCGACAAGACGTTGCCCGATGGCCATGTCGTCACCGCGCCGATGGTCGGCACGTTCTACGTATCGGCGAATCCGGAATCGGCGCCGTTCGTGAAGGTGGGCCAGCCGGTCAAGGCCGGCGACACGCTCGGCATCATCGAAGCGATGAAGATGTTCAACCAGATCGAAGCCGATGTCAGCG
>JBDTYM010000159.1:0-4522 GCA_040005635.1 Dokdonella sp.
GTCGTGCGACCGGCGGTGCCGCCGACGAGGAAGCCGCGCGCGCGCATGTCGCCGGCCGCCCAGGCGAGATCGCCGATGCGCTGGAAGCCGAACATCGAGTAATAGATGTAGAACGGCAGCATCGGCACGTCGCTGACCGAATAGCTCGTCGCCGCGGCGATCCACGCGCTCATCGCGCCGGGTTCGCTGATGCCTTCCTGCAGCACCTGTCCTTTCTGATCCTCGCGGTAGTACATCAGCTGGTCGGCGTCGACCGGCTTGTACTTCTGCCCGAACGGCGCATAGATGCCGATCTGGCGGAACATGCCCTCCATGCCGAACGTGCGCGCCTCGTCGGCGACGATCGGCACGATGCGCGGACCGACCTGCTTGTCGCGCAGCATCAGGTTGATGCCGCGCACGAAGGCCATCGTGGTCGAGATTTCGCGCTCGCCGGAGCCCTTGGTGATCTGCTCGAATGCGGAAAGATCCGGCACCGCGATCGACGCGCTCTTCGCGCGGCGCTGCGGCAGAAAGCCGCCGAGCGCCTGGCGCCGCGCCATCAGGTACTGCACTTCCGGCGAGTCCTTGCCAGGATGGTAGTACGGCACCGCATCGACTTTGTCGTCGGCCACCGGAATATTGAAGCGGTCGCGAAACGCGCGCACGGCGTCGTTGTCGAGCTTCTTCTGCTGGTGCGTCGGATTCTGCGATTCGCCAGCCGCGCCCATGCCGTAACCCTTGACCGTCTTCGCCAGGATCACGGTCGGCCTGCCCTTCGTGTTGACCGCCTCGTGATAGGCCGCGTAGACCTTGTGCGGATCGTGGCCGCCGCGGTTCAGACGCCAGATGTCGTCATCGGACAGATTGGCGACGAGTTCGCGCGTCTCCGGATATTTGCCGAAGAAATGCTCGCGCGTGTACGCGCCACCGAACGCCTTGCAGTTCTGATATTCGCCGTCGACGGTTTCCATCATCAGCTTGCGCAACACACCCTTGGTGTCGCGCGCGAGCAGCGGATCCCAATAGCTGCCCCAGACCACCTTGATCGCATTCCAGCCGGCGCCGCGGAACGCGCCTTCAAGTTCCTGGATGATCTTGCCGTTGCCGCGCACCGGACCATCCAGGCGCTGCAAATTGCAATTGATCACGAAGATCAGGTTGTCCAGGCCCTCGCGGCCGGCCAGCGAGATCGCGCCGAGCGATTCGGGCTCGTCCGATTCGCCATCGCCCATGAAACACCAGACCTTGCGATCGCTCGGCGCGATCAGGCCGCGGTTCTCCAGGTACTTCATGAAGTGCGCCTGGTAAATCGCCTGCAAGGGGCCGAGACCCATCGAAACGGTCGGCACCTGCCAGTAGTCCGGCATCAGCCACGGATGCGGGTACGAAGACAGGCCCTTGCCATGCCCGGCGACTTCCATGCGGAAGTGGTCGAGCTGCTCCGCGTCGATGCGTCCTTCGAGGAACGAGCGTGCATACACGCCCGGACTCGAATGTCCCTGATGGAAGACCAGATCACCCGGATGGTTCTCGCTCGGCGCGCGCCAGAAGTGGTTGAAGCCGACGTCGTACAGCGTCGCCGACGAGGCGAAGCTGGCGATATGGCCGCCGAGGTCGCCGGGCTTGCGGTTCGCGCGCACGACCATCGCCATCGAATTCCAGCGGATCAGCGAACGGATGCGCCATTCCATCGTCGCGTCGCCGGGCGTGCGCGCCTCCAGCTGCGGCGGAATCGTGTTGACGTACTCGGTCGTCATGTCGAACGGCAGATAGCCGCCGGCGCGCCGCGTCTCGTCGACCATGCGCTCGAGCAGGTAATGCGCGCGGCCGGTGCCGTCGGCATTGATGACGCCCTTCAGCGCGTCGGTCCATTCCTGCGTCTCGGCGGGGTCGAGGTCCTGGTCGAGGATATCGTTGAGCTGATTCATGCACTTCTCTCGAGGGCAGCGTGCGGGCGCGCTGCGTTGTTGCCGCGGGCGGCGTCCACGCCGTCGCAAGGGAACGCAAGTTTAGTCGGCCGGCGCGACATCTGCATGCTGCAGAGCCATGCGCCGTTGCAGCGACGGCAGCGCGGACTGTGGCCGAATGGGCGTTCCCACAGCCCGATCGCGTATACAGTGCGGCCACCATACGCCGGGGAATTCATGCGCCTGCTACCTCTGCCTGCCCTGTTCGCCGCCTGCGTGCTGGGCAGCTCGGCTGCGCATGCCGGCATGCGCGCGAACGACGCAATCTTCGCCAGTGGCTTCGAGTCGCCGCGCTGGGTCGCCGGCTACTACGTCGGCTACGAACGCGACCTCTACCCGATCGCCGAAGTCGATTTCAGTGCCGTCACCCATCTGATGGTCGGCCGCGCGCGACCGCTCGCCGACGGCAGCCTGACGACCGACTTCGACATCGACGCGGTCAACGGCCCGATCTGGGCGCAGGCCGCTGTCGACGCCGCGCATGCCGCTGGACGCAAGGCCTTGCTGATGATCGGCGGCGCCGGCGAAATCGACGGCTGGCGCGGCGCCGCGGCAGACGCGAACCGCGCGACCTTCATCGCGAACGTGTTCGCTGCGGTCGATACCTTCGGTTTCGACGGACTCGATCTGGACTGGGAACCGCTCGACGACAGCGACCGCCCGGATTTCCAGGCGCTTGCGGCCACCTTGCGAAGCAGCCGCCCCGGCCTGATTCTGAGCGTTCCGGTCAACTGGGTGAACGCGAACTTCGCCGATCCGCCCGACGCGTTCTGGGGTCAGCTCGCGCCACTGTTCGATCGCATCAATGTGATGACCTACGATATGGCCGGTCCCTGGGACGGCTGGCAGAGCTGGCACAATTCCGCGCTGCACGGCGAATCACCGAACACGCCCTCTTCGGTCGCCAGCAGCCTGGTGTTCTATGCCAGCTCCGGCGTGCCTGCAGCGAAGCTCGGCGTCGGCATCGGCTTCTACGGCTACTGCTGGCAGGACGTCACCGCGCCGCACCAGGACGGCGGCACCATTGCCGCCGGCGACGGCACGATGAGCTACGCCAACATCATCGAAAACTACTACTCGTCGTTGACGTACGTCTTCGATGCGAGCGCGCGCGTGCCGTATCTATCCTCGATCACGCCGATCGGCAGCAATGCCTGCACCTTCGTCAGCTACGAGGACGCGGCCTCGATCGCCGAGAAGGGCGCGCTGGTGCGTGCGCAGGGTTTTGGCGGAACCATCATCTGGACCATCAGCCAAGGGCATCTGGCCGATCAGCCGCCCGGTCAGCGCGATCCGCTGCTCGATGCGGTGCGCGCGGCGTTCCTCGACTAGCTCCGGCGGACCACGCCGGCGCTGCGCCGGCCTGCAACGGCGGCAAATCATCGATAGAGGAAAAGCGGATGCGCTCGCAATGAGTCTTGCAAACCGTCGCCGTATGCGCATTGATCGCCACTGCGCGCGCTCGTGCAGGCGACCTCGTCGTCGCCGTTCGCAACCGGCAAAGAGAGCCAACGCCCATCATCCGGGAACGAGTGACCGATGCACGAATCCGGCCCGACGCTCAGCGCAAGCGGCGGGCCGGCCGTTCTATGCTAGAAGACCCATATGCACCGCGTAGTGCCGTCGGGAATACGCGAACAACCTACTATCCAGCCTCCGTGTTGTCCTTGTACAACCGGTACATTGAGAAGGTTGGTCACGTACCAGAAGAAGTTATTGGAGTCGTTAGGATACGTGCCGAAAGAGTAGGCGTTCACACTGCCGTCACTCGGAATAAGCTGCGATTGGCTGAGCGGAACGTCGTTGTTGTTCCTGTCGCGCATACCGGCAAGGGTCCAACGCGGACCGTTGTCGCCACTGGCGAGCTTCAAGGTAATCCGCCCGCCTCCCGGCACATTGATCGTGACGGTCATCTGCAAGGGATTCTGCCCTTCCCATAGCAGGGCCGCAATACTGTTCAACGCGCCCCATAACGCATCGAAGCTGTTGCTCGGATGCACGCCGACGTAGTGAGTCATCCATTGATCGGTGAAGTCATACAAACTGTTCTGCAGAGACGAGTTCCGGCCAATGCCGTAGAAACCGCTCGGGTCGTTGACGATGAACTGCGAGACTTGGCTTGGAAACCCGGGATACCCCGATCCAGGCGGATAGATCGGGTCGATGGTCATCGCACCCCTCATCGAATGCGCGGTGTCCACCCACGCCTGCCGCGTCTGGCCGAAACTATTGGTTTCGGCGGCTGAAACGGCTACTCGATTCGCCCAATAGTCGTAGCCTCCGATTATCGGTTCGCGCCAGACCCGGTATTTGCGTAAATTGTTATTCGTAAAATCGTATACGTAGACCGGGGTCGGATTGGACGAGAGCGCATAGCTCTTCGCCTCGTTTTCGTACTGGACCTCGGTGCAGGCGTTGCATTGGTGTGCGGTCGGCACGGCGTGAGCAGTCGCAAACCCCCCGGCGGTCACGATGCTGAGCGCGGCTAAAAGATACGGCTTGATATTCATTGAGAGTCCTCGTCCGTTGAAAAGTCTCACCCCGGAAACATAATACCCCCCCCCTCGCTGGAT
>JBDTYM010000160.1:0-4518 GCA_040005635.1 Dokdonella sp.
GCCGGCAGCACCGCCGCACATCTCGCCCTGCAGGCAGGCAAGGACGGCAAGCTGCGTCTGATCAACCTCGACGACATGAGCGGTCAGGGCGGCCCTGCGCATGTCGGCGGCGAGCTCCAGCTGCTCAACGTGCCGCAGGGCGGCAGTGGCTATGGCGGCGATCTGATGCGCGAGCAACTCGCCGTCTGGGTCGACCCGACCGATCACTCGACCTGGGCGTTCGTCGGCAATGGCAGCGGCATTTCCGGCCTGCAGCTCGGCCTCGACGGCAGCAATGTGCCGAGCCTGACCACGCGCTGGACCAAGACCGCCTCATCCGGCTCTACCTCGCCGATCGTCGCCAATGGCGTGCTGTTCAATGCAGGCGACTGCACGGGCGGCGGCACCTGTATCAGTGCGCGTGATCCGCTGACCGGTGACGTGCTGTGGAGCTCGCCACACATCGGCAGCTTGCACTGGCAGAGCCCGATCCTCGTCAATGGCGCGATCTATGTGGTCGACGGCAGCTCGAAGCTGTGGAAGTTCGCAGCGCCGCTGGGCGACACGATCTTCGCCAACGGTTTCGACGGCTGAGCGGCGTCCCCGGCGCGAATCCATTCGCTACATTTGCGTAACAGGAGGCCGGATAGACTCACGATTCGGTCGCTCGCCGTCGGTTCCGTCCCGCGCGCTGTTGTGTCCGCACCGGTGCTTTTCCCGTATTTCTGGAGTAGATCGCTTGCTCGCCAAGTCCGTTTATTGCGCACTTCTGCTTGCCGGCGCCGCGCTCGCTGCTCCCGTCTTTGCTGCCGACTGGCTGCAGTTCGGCCATGACGCCACGCACAGCGGCAACAACTCGGCGGAAACATCGATCAGCGCGTCGAATGTATCCCAGCTGATCTCTCTCTACCCGACGCCGGTGGTCCTGCCGGCGAAGGTGGATGGCGCACCGGTATACGCAAGCGGCGTCTCGACGCCAAACGGCGTGCGCGACCTGCTCTTCCTGTTCGGCAGCGACAACTTCTCTGACTTTTCCAGCACAACCGGCACCTTGATGGCGATCGATGCGGCGAACGGCAGCGTGGTCTGGTCGAAAGCGATCAGCGGCAGCGCGAGCAGCAGCACGCAGCATGCGTCGGCGTCCCCGGCGATCGATGCGGCCAAGCAGTATGTCTACAGCTTCGGCGTCGATGGCTACGCGCACAAGTACAAGATCGGCGACGGCAGCGAAGTGCTGACATCGGGGCCGACTGGGTGGCCGCAACGGGTGACCTTGAAGCCAGATGTCGAAAAGGCCGCCGGCAGCCTGATGATCGCGAAGTCGGGCGGCACCGAATACCTGCACGTCGTACTGAACGGCTACAACGGCGACGAGGGCGACTACCAGGGCCACAACGTGGCTATCAACCTCGCTACGGGCACGCAGAAGATCTTCAACGTGATGTGCAGCGATGTCACGACGTTGCTCGGCAGCGGCGGTTGCGGTGCCGTTCACCACGGCGGCATCTGGGGACGCGGTGGCGCGACCTACGATGCGGCGACGAATCGCGTCTACGTGGCGACCGGCAACGGTACCTTCAGTGCGAACGAGGGCGGCAAGAACTGGGGCGACTCGGTGCTCGCGCTTGGGGTCGACGGCAGCAGCGGCGGCAACGGCGCGCCACTCGACAGCTACACGCCAGGCAACTACCAGCAGCTGCAGGATCAGGACGAGGACCTCGGTTCGATTTCAATGGCCATCCTGCCCGTACCTGCCGGCAGCACGGTGCAGCACCTCGGCATGCAGGTCGGCAAGGACGCAAACCTGTACCTGATCGACCTCGACAATATGAGCGGCAGCGGTGGACCTGCCCATGTCGGTGGCGAGATACAGAGCTTGGCCGTACCGCAGGGCGGCAATGGCATGAAGGAACAGCCCTCGGTGTGGGTGAATCCCTCCGACGGCTCGACCTGGCTGTTCGTCGGCAACGTGTTCGGCCACGGCATTTCCGGCCTTCAGCTCGGCCTCGACAGCGCCAACCGGCCGCATCTGACGGCGCGCTGGACCCAGAACGATTCATCCACCTCGAGCATCGTCGCCAATGGCGTGCTCTACGACGCGGGGTCCTGCAACAACGGCATCTGCGTGGTCGCGCGCAATCCACTGACTGGCAATGTGCTGTGGACTTCGCCGACGATCGCCTACCCGCATTGGCAGAGTCCGATTCTCGTCAACGGCGCGATCTACATCGTCGACGGCGATGGAAAACTGTGGAAATTCGGCCTCGACCAAGCGCTCAGCGATGTGGTTTTTCAGAATGGTTTCGACGCCTGATCGCCAGCGAAACCCTGCACGATACGGCGATCTGCTCCGCGCCTAGTGTTTGCGCTTCAGACGGATCAGCGCCGAGATGTCCTCGTCGCCATGCCCTTGTGCCAGCAGGGTGGCGTAGTCGGCCAGCGACTTGTCGATGATGGAGCGATCGGTGCCTGCCGCGGCGGCGAGCTCGCGCACGATCTTCAGGTCCTTGTGCAGCAGCGCGAGCTTGAAGCCGACGCTGAATTCGTTCTTCAGCATCGTCGCGCCGCGCTTGTCGAGGAACCAGTTGCCCGCCGCGCCCGCGGCGAGCGTCGGTAGCAGGCGCTCCGGATCGAGGCCAAGTTGCTCCGACAAAGCGAGCCCCTCGCACACCGCCTGCGCGATGCCGGCGACGAGAACCTGGTTGACGGCTTTCGTGTTCTGGCCCGCACCGACCTCGCCCATGTGGCTGACCTTGGCGGCATAGCAGTCGAGCACCGGTCGCGCACGCACGAGCGCATCACTATCGCCGCCGACCATCACCGACAACTTGCCGTTCCTGGCGCCCTCCACGCCACCTGACACCGGCGCGTCGAGGAATGCGAAGCCTTTCGCAGCAAGCATCGAGTGTGCCGACTTCGCCGTCACCGACGACACCGTCGAATGATCGACGACGATCGTGCCTGCCTTCGCATGCAGCGCGACCTCGCGAGCCCAGTGCAACACATCGGCGTCGGCCGGCACGCACAGGGCAATCACATTGCACGACGCGATGAGTTCGCTCGCGTCGGCCGGCGCGGCAGCACCGAAGGTCTGCGCAGCCGCCGCAGCCTTGTCGTGCGAGCGGTTCCACACCGCCGCCAGCAGCCCTGCGCGTGCCAGGTGACCGGCCATGGGCAGGCCCATGGCACCGAGCCCGATGAAACCGACTTTGAGTTCATTCACAAGCAGTCTCCGAAATCGCTCGTTTGCACAACGCTCACGTCCATCGAATCACACTGTTTCGGCGAGATATGTATAGCCGGTGAGTCCTTGCTCCAGCGCAGCGTAAAGCGCCTCGCCCTCCGCCAGCGCCACACCGGCCGCGTCGATCTTGTCGCGATACGCCGCTCTCAGCGCAGCGAGATCGTAGCCGACGTAGTCGAGCATCAAGTCGGTCGTGTCGCCGCGACGCAGATGCGTGAACTCATAGTCCCCATCAGTCAGTTTCACGTTGACCGCATCGGTATCGCCGAACAGGTTGTGAATGTCGCCGAGCGTCTCCTGGTAGGCGCCGACCATGAACATGCCGAGCAGATAGGGCTGCCCCTCGCGTAGGGCATGCAGTGGCAGGCTGACGTCGACACCGTCCGCCTCGACGTACTGATCGATGCGGCCGTCCGAGTCGCAAGTGAGGTCGGCGATGACGCCGCGCCGGTCCGGCGCGCGGTCGAGACCGGCGATCGGCACGATCGGGAACACCTGGTCGATCGCCCAGATGTCCGGCGCGGATTCGAACACCGAGAAATTCACGAAATACTTGTCGACCAGCGTTTGATTCAAATCGTCGAGCACCTGGCGGTGCACGCGCTCGTCCGGCTTCAGGCGCGAGCGCACGGCATTGATGATCGCGTAGTAGAGATCGTCGAGCTCGGCGCGATCGGCGAGCGAAAGCTGGCCGAGCGCGTACAACGAATAGCCTTCGGCAAGCTGGTATTGCGCTTCGTGATACAGCTCGGTGGGCGGGCGCTGGTCGATCTCCGCGTATGTCTCGCGCAGACGACGCAACACGGCCGGTTCGTCGATGCGCAGCGCCGGCACTGCGCCGCGCGGCGCCTGTTCGACTTCGGTCACATTGACGACCAGCACCGCATGATGCGCCGTCAATGCGCGACCTGACTCGGTGAGTACGTGCGGGGCCTTCAGCGCGTTCGCCGCGCACGCTTCGGCCAGTGCGCCGACGACGGCCGAGGCGTACTCGTCGAGACCGTAGTTGATCGAGCAGTCCGAGCGCGATCGCGTGCCTTCATAGTCGACGCCGAGGCCGCCGCCGACATCCATATGCGTGATCGGCAGACCCATGCGCGACAGTTCGACGAAGTAGCGCACGGCCTCGCGCATGCCGTTCGCGATGTCGCGCACGTTCGACATCTGCGAGCCCATATGGAAATGCAGCAGCTTCAGCGTATGCGAAAGCTTCGCCGTTTCGAGTTCATCCAGCAGCGTGAGCAACTGGCGCGGCGTCAGGCCGAACTTCGCCTTGTCGCCGCCGGAGTTCTGCC
>JBDTYM010000161.1:0-4468 GCA_040005635.1 Dokdonella sp.
GCGCGATCATGTTCGCCTTGATGCCGCCTTCGATGCGGCCGATGTTGAAACGCAGTCCGGTCAGGCCGCCGAAGCGTGCGTGCGCGAGCGATTCGACATGATCGAGCGCGCGTGCGCCCCAGCGCGTCGCTTGATGCAACGCGCTGTCGGCGAGCTTCTGCTCGCCCGACGCATGGCCGGCGCGTCCGGCAAAGCGCATCAGCACCGAGCTGATGCCGCGATGCGCGAGCACGGCTTCGCCTTGCGTCGGTTCGGCGACGATGATGTTGTCGAAGCGATGACCGGACGCTCCGCTGGTCGAGGCAGAAGGAAACGAACGCAGAAACGCGCCGATGCAGCGCGCATCGTTGGCTTCCTCGTCACTGCTGAACAGGAACGCGGCATCGCCTTCGCTGCGCGCGGCGGCGGCGACGAATGCAGCGGCAGCGCCCTTGATGTCGCAGGCGCCGAGGCCGACCGCGCGCGTGCCGTCGACACGCAGCTCGAACGGGCTGGCGCTCCAGTGCGGCGAGTCGGGCACCGTATCAAGGTGCACGTTGAACAACAGCGTGGGCTTGCCGCGGATCGCAAGCAGGCTGATTGCGCCGGCGCCGTGATCGCTGACCGTGCAGTCGAAGCCCGGCAGCTGTTCGCGCAGGTACGCGAAGACGCCGCCGCTGTCGATCTTGCGCGGCGGATTGCGCGTGTCGAAGGCGACCAGGGCGCGTAGGTGCCGCAGGGTGTCGTCGAGAAGTGTGGTCACGGAGTGCTCGATGGGCTGTCTTTTATGGCGGTGCTGGCGTTGAGCGCCCGATGTGCATTGGGCGACGGTCGCCTTCGTTCGACGTCGGCCAGGGGTTATGGATTCTTGCGATTCACTTCCGCCCACAGCGTCGAACTCATGCCGTACAGGCGGATGAAGCCTTCCGCCTCGGCCACGCCCCAGTCGGCTTCCTGCGCATAGGTCGCTTTCGGCGTCTGCAGGATGTGCGGCGACTTCACTTCGATCGCGTAGACGTTGCCACCGCAGGTTTCGAGCGTGACGGTGCCGTTGACCATGCGCTGGGTCGAGGCGAGAAACGCCTCGACGTCGTATTTCAGTGGATCATGATAAAAGCCTTCGTAGACCAGCTCGGTCCACTTGCGGCCGACCTCCGGCTTGAAGCGGTTCTGCTGCTTGGTCAGCACCGTTTCTTCGAGCGCGCGGTGCGCCGCCTGCAGTGCCGCGAGGCCTGGCGCTTCGTACACAATGCGCCCCTTCAATCCGATCGTCGTATCGCCGGTGTAGAGACCACGGCCGACGCCATAGCGCGCGAACAGCGGATTGAGCTGCTTCAGGATTTCGCCGCCAACAACCCTCTTGCCGTCGATAGCGACCGCCTCGCCCTGCACGAACGTGATCGCGATGCGCAACGGCTCGGACGGCCACTGCGCGCGCGGCGCGCACCAGCCGACCGCGCCCTCGCCCGGCACTTCCCAACGGTCGATCTCGCCTCCGGAAATCGTCACGCCGAGCACGTTCTCGTTGATCGTGTAGTGCTTGGTTTTCGCACGCACACCGAAGCCGCGCTCTTCCAGATACGCCTGTTCGTACGCGCGCGTCTGCGTGTGCTCTTTCTGGATCTCGCGGATCGGCGCCACGATCGTGTAGTCGCCGAGCGCTCTCACGGCAAGATCGAAGCGCACCTGATCGTTGCCCATGCCGGTGCAGCCGTGCGCGAAGTATTTCGTGCCGAGTTCATCGCAACGCTTCAGCGATTCCTCGACGATCACGTAGCGGTCCGATACCAGCAGCGGATACTGCCCCTGATAGAACTCGCCGGCCTGGATCAGCGGCTTGACGAAGCTGTCCCAGATCGCCTGCGATGCATCCACCGTGCGATGCGAGGCGACGCCGAGTTCGTGCGCGCGCTGTTCGATGTACGTGCGTTCCTGCGTGGAAACGCCGCCGGTATCGGCGAACACGGTGTGCACGGCATAGCCGCGCTCCTTCAAGTACGGAACGCAGAAACTGGTATCGAGGCCACCGGAGAACGCGAGGACGATGTCGATCGGAGAACTCATGGATTCATGCTCTCGTGAAAGGAGGGACGGATACGATCGATGCTCACGCGACTGCGGCCAGCCGTGCCATGAGGGCCTTCTGCACATGCAGCCGGTTTTCCGCCTCGTCGATCGCGAAGCACGCAGGTGAATCCATCACCGCATCCGTCGCCTTGACGTTGCGGCGCAGTGGAAGACAGTGGCTGAACACGCCGTGGTCGGTCAGCGCCATCTTGGCGCTGTCGACGATGAAGTGCTTGTGCGCGTCGCGGATCGGCTTTTCCTCGGCCCAGCGGCCGAAATACGGCAGCGCGCCCCAACTTTTCGCATAGACGACGTTCGCGCCGAGATAGGCGGCCTGTGGATCATGGCTGATCGACAGCGAACCGCCGTTCTCCTCGACATTGCCGCGAGCGAAGTCCATGTAGCGCTGATCGAGCAGATATTCCGGCGTCGGACACAGCAGCGTGACGTCCATGCCATAGCGCGTCGCGATCTGCAGCGCCGAGTTGGCGACTGCCGTGTTCAGTGGACGCGGATGGTAGGTCCAGGTCAGCACATACTTCTTTCCGCGCAGATCCCTGCCGAAGCGCTCCTGCAGCGCCTGGATGTGCGCGAGCTCCTGGCACGGGTGCGTGATCGTCTCCATGTTGATCACCGGCACCGTCGCATACTTCGCGAACGCGCGGATCACGCGGTCTTCGCGATCGACCGCCCAGTCCTGGAACTTCGGGAACGCGCGCACTCCGATCAGGTCGACATAGCGTGACAGCACGCGCGCGACTTCGGCGACGTGCTCCTCGGCGTCACCGTCCATGATCGTTCCGAAATCGAACTCGATCGGCCAGGCGTCCTTGCCCGGCGCGAGCACGACCGCATGGCCGCCGAGCTGGAACGCACCGAGTTCGAAGCTCGTGCGCGTGCGCATCGACGGATTGAAGAACATCAGCGCAATCGACTTGCCCTGCAACTGGTCGCCGAGCTTGCTGCGCTTGAACACGGCGGCCTGGTCGAGCAGGGCATCCAGATCGGGGCGGGACCAGTCCTGCGTGCTCAAGAAATGCCGAATTGCCATGGATAGATCCTGCGGTGGTTGAAATGTCCGGCCACGCAAGGCCGGTATGTTCTTCGCGCGGCGGGAGCCGCGCCTTGGCACACCCAAATAAAAAACCCGGCACAGGGGCCGGGTTTTCGTCGAATCGTAAAGACAGCGACAGCCTACCCGGCACAGATGACGGTTTCCGGTCGGCGCGCGCGCGAGGTCATCCCGGCAGCCATTCGGGCGCTGGTGACGATCTGCGGCTGGAAAATAATGGCATTCATCAGTCAGCAACCTTAACGGCAATTCTGGCGCACTGCAATACGCGGAAGGGCTTGGCGGGTGCGGAAACGAAACGACCGGGCCAGGCCCGGTCGCTATCGACACGTTGCAGGGGGACTACTACTCGGCCGGCTCGATGCTCACGCGTACGCGCAGTCGATCGCCCGGATCGTAGTTCAAACGCGACATGTAGACGTCCCCGCGATAGCGGTACTGCACGTCGTAGGCGACGACACGGCGTTCTTCGGCGGCGTCGCGCACCATGTGGCAACGGCGCTCGCTGCCCTGGTAGTAGCCATTGCCGTCCTGCGCCACGTTGTTGCCGACGGCACCGCCAACGACGGCTCCCGCCACCGTGGCGGCCTTGCGCCCGTCGCCTTTGCCGACCGTGCTGCCCAGCACGCCGCCGACGATGGCGCCGAGCACGGTGCCCGCGGCCTTGTTGCCGTTGTCGACGTGACGCTCGACCGGAACGTCTTCACATTCCTCGCGCGGCGCGCTGCTTTGCACGCGATCGTAGATGGGGTCTACACGCAGCACGTCGGCCCACGCCACCTTCACGTTATCCGGCGCGTCCTGCGGCGGTGCACCGCGGTCGTAACCGCGGTCCTGTGCGCTGGCCTGGGTTCCCGCCAGGAGTAGCGCAGCTGTCAAAACAAATGTTTTCATGGAATTCTCCAAACCTGATTCGCAAGTCCCGCCGATCGGTGCCGGCTTTTTTCACCCGTCAGTGCATGGACCTTCGTCCAGCTTTCAACCCCCCAATTACAGCATCAAATCGCTGAACCCACGCCTAAGCTTTTCGTTACGTTCAGAAAATTTCCTGCACGCGAGCACTCGAATCGAGGCCTGGTTGGCCCTGTTATCATCGCGACCCGATGAGGCGGACCCGATGCAGCTACGACTCCATAACAGCCTGACCCGACGTGTCGAAGACTTCGCTCCGGGCGATCCCCAGCGCGTGACGATGTATGTCTGCGGCCCGACGGTCTACAACTATGTGCATATCGGCAATGCGCGGCCGTATGTCGTGTTCGGCCTGCTGGCTCGTCTGCTGCGGCGTCGCTATCCGAATGTCGTCTACGCACGCAACATCACCGACGTCGACGACAAGATCAATGCGGC
>JBDTYM010000162.1:0-4368 GCA_040005635.1 Dokdonella sp.
GATCCGCAGTTTCTGCAGCACGTCTTCGATGCGCTCGCGTGTCGGCGCGCGCAATAGTGCCGACGCCTGTGCACGCAGCACGGAGCGGTCGAGCGCGTTGACGCATTCGCGTACTTCGAGCAGCAAGCCGGGATGCATGCTGAAATCGGTCAGGCCGAGCGCGAGCAGCAAGGCGGTGTAGCGCTTGTCGCCGGCCATCTCGCCGCACAACTTGACGCGACGCTTCGCGCGTTGCGCGATCGCGATCGTCTGCGCGATCAGTTTCAGCACGGCGGGATGCAGCGGGTCGTACAGGTTCGCCAGGTGGTCGTTGTTGCGATCGACCGCGAGCGTGTACTGCACCAGATCATTGGTGCCGATCGCGATGAAATCGACGCTGCGAATCATGCCGGCCAGCGCGATCGCGGCGGCCGGCACTTCGATCATCGCACCGAGTTCGACCTGCTCGGCAATCTCGACACCGGCGGCGCGCAAGTCGCGCGCGCATTCCTTCAGCATGTGGCGGACGCTGTGCATTTCGGCAGCGGTCGAAACCATCGGCACCAGCACGCGCACCGGGCCATAGCCGGACGCGCGCAGGATCGCGCGCAACTGGATCGTCAGCAGTTGCGGCTGGCGCAGAGACAGGCGCACGCCGCGCACGCCGAGCGCCGGGTTCTCCTCGTCGTCGAGCACGAGGCCGCTGGAGTCGGCCTTGTCGGCGCCGAGGTCGAGCGTGCGGATCGTCACCGGCAGGCCGCCCATGCCGAGCACGAGGTCGCGATAGGCGAGGAACTGCTCTTCCTCGCCGGGGATTTCCTTGCGCTGCAGGAACAGGAATTCGGTGCGGTAGAGGCCGACGCCGGCGGCGCCGAGCGCGCGCGCCTGCGCCACGTCGGCCGGTGATTCGGCGTTCGCGTACAACGCGATCGGCACGCCATCGCGCGTGCAGGTTTCGGCATCGCGCAGCAGCGCGAGGCGCTTGCCCTTTTGCGTCAGATCGCGCTGCCAGGCGCGGTAGCGTGCGAGGTCCTGCGCGGTCGGATGCACGACGATCTCGCCGTGTTCGCCGTCGATCAGCACGAGGTCGTCGTCCTGGATATGCGACAACGCTTCGTGCGCGGCTACGATCATCGGCACATGCAGCGAGCGTGCGAGGATCGCGCTGTGCGACACCTGGCTGCCGGAACTCAGCACGACGCCGAGCACGCCGTGCTCGGCCAGCGGCACCAGTTCCGACGGTGCCACGGTGTCGCTGACAAGAATCTCGCCGACGCGCGAGGCGAGGCGGCGTTCCTCGACGCTGGACTCGCGCGCAAGTCCGGCCTGCACGCGGCCGATGACATGGTCGATGTCCTCCTTGCGGCTGCGCAGATACGGGTCGTCCATTGCCTCGAATACCGCGACCAGGCGGTCGCGCTGCATTTTCAGCGCGGCGCTGGCGCGATAGCGACCGACCTTGATGAGGTCGAACAGACCGTTGGTGAGCTCGCGATCGGCGAGCATCAGGCTGTGTGCGTCGATGAACTCGGCGACTTCGCGCGCCAGCGTGCCATGCAGTTTTTCGCGCAACACCTGCAGTTCCTCGCGCGCGATCGCGATGGCCCGGCGCAGGCGTTCCAGCTCGGCCTCGACTTCGGCTTCGCCGAGCGGGCGGTCGTCGACCAGGTAGCGGCTCGGGTGCTCGAGGCGAGCACGACCGAGCGCCATGCCACGCGATGCGCCGGCGCCGGTCAGGACGAGCCTCATTGACCCTCGTCGAACTTGCGCTCGAACAGGTCGACTATCGCGGCCATCGCGGCTTCCTCGTCGGGCCCATCCGTGCGCAACTTGATCGGCGTTCCGAGGCCGGCCGCCAGCATCATCACGCCCATGATGCTCTTCGCATTGACCTCCTTGCCGCGGCAGGCGATGAAGGTCGACGACTGGAAGCCATGCAGGGTCTGCACGAGCTTGGCCGACGCGCGCGCGTGCAGGCCGAGTTTGTTGCTGATCGTGATATCCCTTTCGAGCATGTCGGTCCTGTGCGGCAGGGGTGGATGAAGTCTGTTTCGTCCCCGCAGTGGCGGGTGCTCATTCTTGTTCTGTCACGTCGAGGTGAAACTGGATCCCCGCCTGCGCGGGGATGACGTTTTTTCGAAAGGTCAGCTCACGGCGTATCGACGACGATGCCTCCGCGCCCACCGGTGGCCGCCGTCTGCGCAAGTTCGTCCAGTGACTGTTCCGGGTAGTTGAGGACACGCAGCAGCATCGGCAGGTTCAATCCGGAGACGCAATGCATGCGGACGCCGAGATCCGGCAGGCGCTGCGCGATATTGCAGGGTGTCGCGCCGTACAGGTCCGACAGCACCAGCACGCCGTCGCCATGGTCGAGTTCGCGTGCGTTCGCCGCAGCGGCGCGCAGCATCAGGTCGGGATCGTCGCTCGGAGTGACTTCCTGCACCTCGATCGGCAGGGGCAGTCGACCGAGTACGTGGCGGGCAGCATTGACGAGCGCCGCGCCCATCGACTCGTGTGTCATCAGGAGTACGCCGACGGTCATTGGCGCGCTCCGCGCGCCTGGAACGAGGGAGCGGAGAAGAGGGAAGGGGAGAGCAGCGCCGCGAGTGCGGGGCGCGCGACTTCAGGCGCAGCGATGTCGCGTGAGCGCTTGGATGGGAATGCGGCTGGGCGAAGCGACTCGCTCTTCCCCCTTGCCCTTTCCAATGGCCACTTTGCCGAATTCATCATTCCATCTCACGGTGATAGGTCAGTACCTGTTGATAGCGCTGGCGGAAGTGTTCGGCCAAGCGTTCGGACAGGTAAACCGAACGGTGACGGCCGCCGGTGCAGCCGATGCAGATCGTCACGTAGCTGCGGCCGTCACTTTCGAAACGGGGCAGGTATTTATCGAGGAAGCGCATGAGGTCGTCGCGGAACTCGCCGACCTCGGGCTTGCCTTCCAGCCATTCGCGAACCGGAGCGTCCTTGCCCGACAGCGGGCGCAGCTTCGCATCCCAGTGCGGGTTCGGCAGGCAGCGCGCGTCGAACACGAAATCCGCGTCCGTCGGCACGCCGCGGCGGTACGCGAACGACTCGAACAGCAGCGTCATCGCGCCGGCGGTCAGGCCCATCTCGGTGATGACCAGGCGGCGCAACTGGTGCACGTTGAGATCGCTGGTGTCGACGACGCGATCGGCGATCGCGAGCATCGGCTTCAGCAGCCGGCGCTCCTCGGCGATCGCCTCGGCCAGGCCGAGACCGTCGGCCGACAGCGGGTGCCGCCGCCGTGTTTCCGAATAGCGCTTGATCAGCACTTCGTCGCGCGTATTGAGGAACACCAGCCGATAGCCGATGTCCGCCTGCGCAAGTTCGGCCAGGATCTGCGGCAGGCGGTTGAGGTTCTCGGCGCGATTGCGTACGTCGACACCGACGGCCAGCTTGTGACTGAGGCCTGCCGCATTCTGCGAGATCGCCTGCACGAAAGCCGGCATCAGCGCGGCCGGCAGGTTGTCGACGCAGTAGTAGCCGAGATCCTCGAGCGTGCGCAGCGCGACCGTCTTGCCGGAACCGGACAAGCCGCTGACGATGATCAATTGATCCCGGGCCGCGTCCTGCGGGGCGGGCGGTGGGGTGTCTACCATGGGGGCAAGCGGCGCATCTGGTGGGCCTGGCGGTCGATGAAGGTCTGGGCTGGATCGAAGCCCTTGGTCTTCAGCATATGGCTGCGCACGGCCGCTTCCGCAAGCACCGCGATGTTGCGACCGGGTGCCACGGGTATCACGATCTGCGGCACCTGCACGTCGAGGATTTCGCGGTAGCCGACGTCGCCGGTCAGCCGCGTCATCGCATCGCCCGGCGCGTCGAGCTTTTGCGGTTTCAGGTGCACGATCAGGCGCAGGTATTTGGACGGCTTCACGGCCGTCTGACCGAACATCTCGCGCACGTTGAGCACGCCGAGGCCGCGTACCTCGAGCAAGTCGCGCAGCATGTCGGGGCAGTTGCCGTCGATCACGTCCGGCGCGATCAGGGTGAACTCGGGTGCGTCGTCGGCGACCAGGCGGTGGCCGCGAGTGATCAGCTCGAGCGCCAGCTCGCTCTTGCCGGTGCCGCTCTCGCCGGTGATCAGCACACCGATCGAATACACCTCCATCAGCACGCCGTGCAAGGTGATCTGCCGTGCCAGCGTGCGCGCAAGCTGGTACTGCAGATAGGTCAGCAGCTCGTGGCCGCGCTTGGGGCTGTGCCAGAGCGGCGTATTCGATTCCTCGGCGGCCTTGCGCAGGTCCGCCGGTATCGCCTGGTCCTTGGTCACCAGCAGCGCCGTGGGTTCGTAGGCGACGATCTTCTCGACGGTTTCCCAGCGCTGGCGCGAATCGAGGCTGTCGAGGTAGTTGAGCTCCTCGGTGC
>JBDTYM010000163.1:0-4308 GCA_040005635.1 Dokdonella sp.
CGGAATTCGGCCTGGATGAATTGCGTGGCGCCGGAGATGACGCCGATGTCGAGCCCGAACATCAGGCCGGCGAGCGCGGCGAGCACGCAGGTCAGCGCTTCGGTCGTCTTCGGTCGTGCGGGTGCGGCGGGCGCGATGGCGTTCAAGCAGTTCTCCCTGTCGTCGATCCGGCTCGTTGCACGTAGGCGGTTTGAAGCGACGCCGTGGCGACCGGCGCCGACGTCGCATCGGCTGTCGATGCGCGCCCATGCCGCAATTTGCGCGACACGATCGGCGTGGTGAGGATCGTGCTGACCACGGCCATCAGCAGCAGCGCGGTGAAGGTGTCGGCCGTGATGACGCCCTTGTCGAGCAGCACGTTCGCGAAAATGATCATGATCAATGCCTTGGTCTGCAGCAGCCAGCCAACGATCGAGCGATCGGCGCGCGACCAGCCGAGAATCGCGCCGGCCAGATGCGTTCCAATCAGCTTGCCGCCGACCGCGGCCACCAGTAGCACCGCCGCCGCGACCAGCACGGAACCCCCACCCATCGCCCAATTCGTGCGCAGTCCGGTCGACAGGAAAAACACCGGCATGAAGACCAGCAGCACGTGATGGCGCAATGCGTCGACATCGTCGCGCTCGAACCAGTCGGCATCGATGAGCGCGCCGGCGAGGAAGGCGCCAACCATGAAGTGCAAGCCGGACCAGTCGGCGGCCCAGGCGCACAGCACGAGCCAGATCAGCGCGACGTACCAGCGATCGCGCGCCTGCAGCCGGCGCATCAGCGCGCGAAAGCCATAACCGATGAGGGCGAACGCGAACAGGAATCCAAGTTGCCGCCCGAGGCGCTGCCAGTCGACCAGGATCGCGGCCAGCACGGCCCAGATCGCGACATCGTCGAGGCTCGCGTAGCGCAGGATGCGCTGGCCGATGGGCTCGCGCAGGATCTCGAGTTTTTCCAGCAGCAGCACCAGGATCGGCAGCGCGGTGACTGCGCACGCCATGCCGACGCCGAGGATGAACTGCCAGCGCATCGCGTTCGGACCGATCCAGCCGTCGACGAACAACAGACCGGCCGCCGCGATGGCGCCGAACAGCAACGGCACACCGAGCGCCAGGCCCGCCGTGATCGTGCTCTCGCGGCGATGCCGCCACGCCTGCTTCAGGTCCAGCTCGATCCCGGCGACGCATACGAACACCATCACCGACCACCATGCGATTCCGTTGAGCGAACCAACCACGGCCGGGTTGAAGACGAAGGCGTAATAGTCCGGAAATACGCGACCGAGGATGCCCGGTCCCAGCACGATCCCCATGACGATCTGCACGACGACGAGCGGCGCGAAGCGGTCGATGTTGCACAGACGCCAGAGCAAGAACGGTACGGTCAGGATGATGCCCATCGCGACGAGAAAGATTTCCGTCGTGGTGATCGTGCTGTGCATCGCTGCGCCTCCCCGGCCGCGGTCAGATGACCCGGTTCGCCGCGATCATCTTGGCATACCACTCGCCCGAATCCTTCACGCTGCGCCGCTGCCCATTCTCGAAGTCCACGTGCACGAGTCCGAAACGCTGCGTATACCCTTCGGCCCACTCGAAGTTGTCGAGCAGGCTCCAGCAGTGATAGGCGCGCACCGGCACGCCGTCCTGAATCGCGCGCGAAAGCTGACGCAGATGCTGCTGCAGCCAGACGATGCGTTTGGCGTCGTGGATATGGCCCTGCCGGTCCGGTGCGATGTTGTACGCCGCTCCGTTCTCGGTGATCTCGATCGGCAGGTGTCCCGTGTGTGCGGCGATGTCTTTCAGAATCTCGTAGAAACCTTGCGGGTAGATGTCCCAGCCGTTGTCGGTCTTCTCGTCCGGACCTGCGGCCCAGTCGGCGTGGGTGTCGAGGCCGGGAACGCCATTGCCCTCGGGGGCCGCGCGCACGATCCACGGCGAGTAATAGTTGAGTCCGATGAAATCCAGCGGCGCGCGCATGAGCTGATCGTCGCCATCGCGCAGGCCGAGCAGCTCGGCCTGCTGCGCGGCAGGCAACACGCCATCCGGATAGCTCCCCTTCAGCGCCGGATCGATGAACCACAGGTTGAGGAACTTGTACCAGCGCTGCGCCGCGGCCTTGTCGGCTACGGACTCGCTCGCCGCATGCATCGGCGCGACGTCGAACGCACTGCCGACCTGCGGTTTCGCGGCCGCCGACTTGAGCACGCGGAACGCCATGCCCTGGGCGAGGTTCACGGTGTGCGTGGCGCGCAGCATCGCGAGTGGATCGGTGCGTCCCGGCGCGTGCGTTCCCTGCCAGTAGCCGACATGGGTGAACGTCTTCGGCTCATTGAAAATGCTCCACTGACCGATGCGGTCGCCGAGCGCATCGGTGACGATCTTCGCGTAGTCAGCCAAGCGATCGGCGGTGTCGCGATTCGGCCAGCCGCCGGCGTCTTCGAGCGCCTGCGGCAGATCCCAGTGGTACAGAGTCGGAAACGGCCGGATGCCGGCGTCGAGCAGCGCATCGGTGACACGCTTGTAGTAGTCGAGTCCTTTCATGTTGGCGGCGCCGCGGCCATTCGGCTGCACGCGCGTCCATGCGATCGAAAAGCGATACGTCTTCATACCGAGGCGACGCATCAACGCGATATCGTCGCGATAGCGGTGATAGCTGTCGCAGGCGACGTCGCCGTTGGCGTTGTTCTTCACCTTGCCCGGCGTGTGTGCAAAGCGATCCCAGATGGATTCGCCGCGCCCGTCGGTATTCCAGGCGCCTTCGACCTGATAGGCCGCGGTGGCCGACCCCCACAGGAAGCCGCGCGGGAATTCGCCGGCCTGCACGGTCTTCGACGCTCCATTGCCGAGCAGCGTATCGGCCAGAGCCGGCCTGCCTCGCGCCAGGATCGAGGCGCCGCCGAAACCGACGGCGAGGCGCAATAGTTCGCGACGCTGCATGATGACCTTTCCTTTCCGATCCGATCGATTGCTCCCGCTGCAGACTGCAGCAAGGCATTCCGCTGAGTCGCGCAAACCGGTGCCGGGCCCCCCGAGGGAAATAACGGGCCCGACACCCAAGCGTGCGCGACGTCGTCGCCGCGCGTCAGAAGTTGACGCCGAAGTTCACGCCGAAAGTGAGCGGCGGCATGTACTGCGAGCTGTACAGCAGCGAGCCGTCCGGCAGCGCGGCACGGCCGGCATTGGTGCGCACTTTCTCATCGGTAAAATTGCTGACATAGGCGCCGGCCCACCATTTCTGCGTCGCGCTGGTGTAGCGCAGCGCGAGATCGCCGCGGAAATACGCCTTCTGTTTGTCGCCGTCACCGAGGTTGAACGGCGACAGCCAGCTCGACGTTTCAGCGTGCCCGCTGAAGCGCGGCACCAAGGTCGCGCCGTCGGCGAGCGTGAACGTATGCTCATAGATCAACGTGGCGGAGAAGTCAGGCGCATGCGCCAGATCGTTGCCGCTGATGTCGAGGCAGTTGCCGATGCCCGAGGCCGGCGCGCAGGCCGGCAGACCGCCGTAGTCGTTGCTGCCTGCGTAGTGCAACGTGCCGAGTTCCTTCTTCGGAATCGCCGACAGCACGAGGTTCACGCGGTCCGCGTCGCCGAGCAAGGCTGCCAGCTCCGACTCGATACCGAGCACCTTGGTCGAGCCCTTGACGTTCGAGAAGCCGAGGCCATGGCTGCCATCGATGAAGGTGATTGGCGCGGACAACTGGAAGTTCTTGAATTCTTCGTAGTAGACGGAGCTGTTCCAGGTCAGACGGTGATCGAAGAAGGTCAGCTTGATGCCGGCTTCGTAGTTGGTCAGCGTCTCGCCCCGATACGGAACGCCGCCGTCCTGCAGGCCACCGGATTTATAGCCGGTCGACACGCTGGCATAGACGAAGGCATCGCTCGTCAGATTCTTGTCCAGGCGCACCAGCCAGGTCGGCTTGTTGGCGTCGTAGTGGCCGTCGTTGCGCGCCGAAATCGCAAAACCGTTGCCGGGTCCCGGTATCGTGCCGGGCGTGATCGGAATCTGCGGCACCGTCGGATCGTAGGCCCAGCCCCAGTTGCGGCCGCCGTCGTTTTCCTTCTCGTCGTGCGTGTAGCGCGCGCCGCCGGTGAGGCGCAGGTCGTCGCTGATATGCCACGTCGCCTGCCCGAAGCCGGCGTAGGAATTGACGGTCTCGCTCGGCTGGATGAAGGAGCCCTGCCAGGCCACCGTACCCTGCGGCGTGCCATTGAAGATCGGAATGTCGAAGCGGATCGAATTGTCCTCGGCGGCGTAGTAGAGACCGAGGATCCAATCGACCGTATTGTCGCCGCTGGACTTGAGATCGAGTTCGTGGCTGCT
>JBDTYM010000164.1:0-4106 GCA_040005635.1 Dokdonella sp.
CGATCAGGCACAGCGCGTCGTCGCGCAGGATGCCGGATGGAATCAGGTGCAGCACGGTCTTCTTGCCGCCGATGACCAACGTGTGGCCGGCGTTGTGACCGCCCTGGAAGCGCACGACCGCACCGATGTCCTGCGTCAGCAGGTCGACGATCTTGCCTTTGCCTTCGTCGCCCCATTGCGCGCCGAGAATGACTACCGATTTACCCATTTGGAATTCTCACTTCGATTCGATGCCCCGCGATGGGGCGACGGCGGTGACTAGCTTCGCGATCCTCGCTCAGCAAGTCACCCGGCCTCCGGCATCCTGCCTCCGGCGCTCGCCAGCGCGGAATGCGCTTCAACGCATTCCGCGAAAGCTTCCGGCTCGCCCCCATTGCGCGCCGAGAATGACTACCGATTTACCCATTTGGAATTCTCACTTCGATTCGACGTCGCCTGGAGGAGCGATGTCGGTGACAGTACGTTGAAAATCGAGACGCCGCGCTCCGCGCCCATCCCGAAAACCGTCATTGTACTGGCACTGGCAAGGCGGACGCATGACGACGTCCCGCTTCGAGAGGGCGGCGCCTAGTGCGACGTCGCGGCCCCGCCGCTGGGCACGTTATCGTCCTTTCCGCCCAGCCGTCGTTGCACCTTGGCCCGATCGAACGGCGGCAGGATGGCCGTCGCGATCGGCGTGTCGCCGAGCGCCGGAAATGTCGAGCGGAACATTGTCAGGTCGGTCGCCGACGCATCTTCGACCTTTACGTCAAAGGTCCCGCCGGCCATTCCCGTTACGCCCTGATCGACCAGCGGGATCACCGCGCCTGCGCGGAACTCGCCGTCCTGCCGCGGTCGCAGCTGCGCCGAGACATGACCCACATACGTCACGGAATGCGGCGGCACGGTCAGCTCGAGAAACAACGGCACCGAGAAGTTGCCGATGAACGGAAACGCGCTCGCCAATCCGTTGATGTCGATCAGCTCGTAGCGGCCGGGCTGCAACGCCATGCGCAGGGCAAGTTCGTGACGGCCCTCCGCAGCGGCAACCAGATCGGTTTCCTGATTCGTGCGAAACCGTGGCATGGCTTCGTTCGCGCCCGCATCGAGAGCCCTCCAGAACACCACCATCGGCCGCAGCACATAGCGACTGTCGTCCGTGCGAAAGACGTCCGCGGTCATCAAGACGATCGATTGACTGCTGACGTCGACGCCTTTCGATGCGTGGTCGAACGCCATCGGATGCATGGTCGCGCAACCCGACAGCAGCAACAGCAACAGGGCCAATGCCCAGCGCAAATGCATACCTCAGCTCCCCTGCTTCCCAGTCAATCCGTTCCGTCGACCAGGTGCCGGCAACCTTCCGGCACAGCGCAAACGACGGCTTCCCTCAATGCACGATCTTCAGCGCAATCAGCCCGATCAAGATCATCGCCCCGCCGATCATGCGCAACGTGCGTTGATCGATCTGCTGCATCTGCTCGGCCATGCGCTTCCACGCGGCGGGCGCCGCGAACAGGAACAAGCCTTCGAGCACGAGCACCAGGCACAGTGCTGCCGCGAATTCCTGGGTCACCGGAGCGCCCGCGACGCGTTACTTGCTTTCCTGCAGATAGCGCAGGAATTCCGACTTCGAGTCAAGCACCAAGGTGCCGTTCGGGGTCGCGAACGCGTCGCGGTAGGCCTCGAGGCTGCGATAGAACGCGTAGAAATCCGCATCCCGGCTGAACGCACCGGCGTAGGTCTGCGAAGCTGCGGCATCACCCTCACCACGCGTCTTCTCGGCGTCGCGATACGCTTCAGCGTTGATGACCTGCGCCTGCCGGTCGGCATCGGCCTTGATCGTCTTCGAGATTTCCTGGCCCTCGGCGCGCAGCTGGTTGGCGACCTTCTTGCGCTCCGAGCGCATGCGCTCGTAGACCGAGCCGATCACGCTGCCCTCCTCGGGCAGATCGATACGCTTGATGCGCAGATCGATCAGTTCGACGCCGATGCCCTGTGTCGCCTTGTTCGCCTCAGCGATCAGTTGCTGGGTCAGGTCTGCACGCCCACCGGAAACGAGTTCCTGCAGCGTGCGCGAATTGATCGCGGTGCGCAGGCCTTTCTTCACGTTCGGACCGATGATCGACTGCGCCCGATCGACGTTCGCGCCCACCGCGACATAGAACTTGGTCGCATCCGCGATATGCCACTTCACGAAAAAGTCGATGTTGACGTCCTTTTTCTCGGACGTGAGATATCGCTCGGGCGCCGATTCCAGTGTCAGCACGCGCTTGTCCAGACGCTGCACCTGCTGGATCAGCGGGATCTTGAAATGCAGGCCCGGCTTGAAGTCGGTGCGCACGATGCGGCCGAACTGCAGCAGGATCGCGGTCTGGCCTTCGCTGACGACGAACGCCGAATTCGCGGCGACGAACAGCGCGATCAGGGCGACAATGGCGGCAGAAAAGCGCATCAGCGACCTCCTTTGCTCGATTCACTGCCGACCACCGTGGTAGCAGTAGGCAGCGGCGCTGCGCGACCATCGGTCGGCAACGACAGGATGTTTTTGCCGGAGGACAGATCGATCACCTTCGGCGTGCGCGCAATGACGTCCTGCATCGTCTCCAGGTACAGGCGCTTGCGCGTGACTTCCGGCGCCGCCTTGTACTGCGCTTCGATCAAGTTGAAGCGTTGCGCATCGCCTTCGGCGCGCGCGATGCGCTCGCTCTTGTAGCCCTCCGCCTCGGCACGCGTACTGGCGGCGTCGCCGCGCGCCTCCGGCACGATCTGACTCGCATAGGCCTTTGCTTCTTCCTCGGCGCGTTGCTTGTCCTGCAAGGAGCGATTCGCGTCGTCGAACGCGTCCTTCACTTCTTGCGGCGGTCGCACGTTCTGGAAATTCAATTCGTTCAACGTCAGGCCGGTCTTGTACTGCTCCAGCGTCGATTGCAGCAGCTCGGTGGCGCGCGCCATCAACTCGGTCCGCTGGCCGGAAAGGATCGTGTCCATGTCGCTGTTGCCGATCACCGAGCGCACCGCGCTCTCGGCGGACTGGCTCAATGTCGCGTCCGGCTCGCTCACGGCGAATGCGTACTGCTGCGGATCGGTGATCTTGTACTGCACGTTGAAATCGACCTGCACGATGTTCTCGTCCTTGGTCAACATGCGCACCTGATCGTTGAACTGCCGTGTCTCCCCAATATTCACTGGAGTGACCGTTTCGATCGGACGTGGAAACTTGAAGTTGATGCCAGGCGTCATCAGGCGCGAGAACTGGCCGAAGCGCAGCACGATGCCGGTGTCGCTCGCATTAATGCGCTGCACGCTGTCGATCGCGCACCACGCGATGACGATGCCGATCGCAGCGATACCGATGCCGCCACCACCGCCGCCGAACAGGCGATTGAACAGATCGCGCGCGCGCTTGATCCAGGCATCCAGGTCAGGCGATGGGCCGCCACCGCTACCGCCGCTGCCATTATCGCGCCACGGGTCGCGCTGCTTGCCGCCGCCGGGTTCATTCCACGCCATCGTTGCTACCTCGCTGCCGGCAACCGTCGCACAACGCCTCGGGTTGAACATATCGAAAAGTGCGGCCGGGAATGGCCGCTCTTGATTTTCGCGATCACGGATGATCGCACAAGCGCCGAAAGGTGCGGCCATGAAAGGCCGCTTCTGGATTCGCTGTTACCAGCGGCCGCTCAAGTACTCGAAATGCGGCCCTGGGGGAGCGATCAGGGACGATCGCACACGTCACCCCGGGTTGCCGAAGGATTGTAGGTAGGCTCATCGGCCGCGGCAAGCAAGCCGAGGTTCGTGCGCAACCACTCGCCATCGCCGCCGGGCAGACCGAACAGCGGTTCGATCAGCGCGCGCGGTGCGTCGATATGAATGCGCCAGCCCTGCTCTTCCGCCTGTTCGTCGGCCACCAGCCCCTGTGCGTGCAGGCGCGCGCGCAGGCGGCCGGCGGAGGAAGGCAGCAACAACTCGGCGTTGACGCGTTGGCTGCCGAGACGCTGCTCGATCGCCTGCCGCAGACTGTCGATGCCGGCACCGCTGAGCGCCGACACCCAGGCACGCGGCACCGTGCCGCCGTCGACGTGGTCCAGACGAGGCTTCGCGCCCAATTCATACGGGTTGGACGG
>JBDTYM010000165.1:0-4063 GCA_040005635.1 Dokdonella sp.
CTTCTCGTTCAACGTCGCCGGCGGGCGCTGCGAAGCGTGCCAGGGCGACGGCGTGCTCAAGGTCGAGATGCACTTTCTGCCCGATGTGTACGTGCCTTGCGACGTCTGCCACGGCAAGCGCTACAACCGCGAGACGCTCGAGATCACCTACAAGGGCCACACCATTGCCGACGTGCTCGGCATGACGGTGGAAGACGCCTTCAAGCTGTTCGAGCCGGTGCCGGTACTCGCGCGCAAACTGGAAACGCTGATGCACGTCGGCCTCTCCTACATCAAGCTCGGCCAAAGCGCGACGACGCTCTCGGGCGGCGAGGCACAGCGCGTGAAGCTGTCGCGCGAACTGTCCAAGCGCGATACCGGACGCACGCTCTACATCCTCGACGAGCCAACGACCGGCCTGCACTTCCATGACATCGAGCAGCTGCTGAAGGTGCTGCATCGTCTTTCCGAAGACGGCAACACGGTCGTCGTGATCGAACACAATCTCGATGTGATCAAGACGGCCGACTGGATCATCGACCTCGGTCCTGACGGCGGCGAGCGCGGCGGCAGCATCCTCGCGACCGGCACGCCCGAGCAGATCGCGAAGACGCCTGCCTCGTACACCGGACATTTCCTCGCTCGCAGCCTCGGCGGCAGCAACAGCAGGCCGCGCGCGCGCAGCCGCAAGGAAGCCGCTTGAGCACGTCACGCAGCGGGCCGCGAAAAACGGCCGCGAAAAATTCGAAGGCGGCCAAGTCGGACGCCGCAGTCGCCGCACCCTCCGTGCCGACGGTGGCGGCGTTCGCGACAACCCCCGGGCCGATGGCGCGCGTTCCGCTCGCCGTCCGCTGGGGTGACCTCGACGCGTTCAATCACGTCAACAATGCGACCTTCCTGGTTTATGTGCAGGAGGCGCGCCTGGCCTGGCTTGCGCAGATCGAAGGCGCCTGGTTCGACGAGACGATGATGCCGGTCGTCGCGGCAGTACAGATGAATTATCGCCGCCAGCTCGCATGGCCGGCGCAGATCTTGGTGGAACTTTTACCAACTCGTGTCGGCAATTCATCGCTGACGATCGCGCACCGCATTCTCGCCGCGAACGATCCGGCCTGTGTCCATGCCGATGGGGAGGTCGTGATGGTATGGATCGACCCCGAGAGCGGACGATCGGTGGCGCTGCCCGAGGCGATCCGCAGCGCCTGTCAGTTGCCCACCGACGCGCTCGGCGCGACGACGTCGAAATAGGTCTCCAGCCGCGTTCCGTCCGCGAGCAGGAATAGCATCTCGACCTTGTCGCCGGCGTGCACTTCCTGGCGCGGCTGCATCAGCATCAGATGCTTGCCTGCGGGTTGCAAAGTAATGCTGGCATCGGGCGCGAGCTCGATGCGATGCATCTCGCGCATCTTCGATACGCCATCCTCGATCACCGTCTCGTGCAACGAGGCCATGCGGAATGCATCACTCTGCACGGTCAGCACGGTGATCGGCGCATCGCCGCTGTTTTTCAGCGTCGCGTAACCGGCCAGCACCGTCGCACCCGGCGGCGCTTCGCGAATCCACGCATCGGTCACACCGAGCTTGCCCCCAGCGTGCGCGACAGCCGCGGCACCGAACAGCGCAAAACCAGCCCCAGCGAACCAGCCGATCACGTAACGCATGGCAACCTCCATCGTGGCCGCTATGATAGCCACTACGTCCGCTCGCAACCGGAATGCGATCATGCATCAACCACTGCTCGCCCTCGCCATGACTGCACTCGTGAGCGCTACCGCCTACGCCGCCGACCCCGCGGTGACAATCTATCGCAGCGACGGTGACGCGCTGTTCGATGCGGGCAGTGCCGCCGCTGCCGACGGCCACGCGGTCGTGCACGAACAGCGCACACTGCAGTTGGCCGGCGGCCGCCAGACACTCGTCGTCGATGGCCTGCCGACGATGCTCGATACCGAAGCGGTCGCGATCGATCTCGGCAGCGCAGCGCGCGTGCTCGCGCAGCGCGTTTTGTCGGGTGGTGACGCCGGCGCGCTCGGCGCGCACCGCGGTGAACACGTGCAGGTGTTCGGACTCGACAACAAGCTGATTGCCGACGGCACTCTGGTCGCACTCGACGGTGGCAATCTCGGCGTGCGCAGCAATGAGGGCCGCATCAGCTACATCCGCGAATACGCGCAGGTGCAGTTCCCGGAAGGTTCGGGCCATCCCGGCAGCACGTTGCAGCTGGTCGTCGACGGCAAGGCCGGCACGGCCGCGGCGAGCTTGACCTATCCGACCAGTGGCCTCGGCTGGCGCGCCGCCTACTCGGCGCTGCTGCTCGATGGCGAGTGTCGCATCCGTCTGGACGCACTCGCCAGCATCGCGAATCGCAGCGGGCGTGATTTTCCGGCGACGAAGCTCAAGCTGATCGCCGGCGCACCGAACTTCGCCAAGTCCGGCGGCGGCCCGCGCCCGATGCTTATGAAGGCGATGGCCGCACCTGCCGCGCCCGACGAGTTGCCGGAGCAATCCGCGCTCGGCGACTACCGCAGCTATGCGATCGACGGCAATCTCGACCTGCCCGACGCCAGCGTCACCCAGGTGCCGCTGTATGCGAGTCGGGAGCTGCTGTGCGAGCGCCGCTGGCTGTTCGAATCCGGCGGCGTCTGGTTTCCGGCCAAGCCGATGCTGACGCCGGAGGGCAATCAAGGCGGCGGCGGTCCGATCAGCAGTCAGCTCAAATTCGTCGCCACCGAGAATCTGCCGAGCGGCAACCTGCGCGTGCTGGCACGTGACAAGGATGGCCGCACCGAACTGCTCGGCGAGAATCGTATCGGCGACAGCGCAAAAGGCCGTGACGTCAATATCACGCTCGGCGTCGCTTTCGATCTCGCAGCTACGCGCGAGCGCACCGCTTTCAGCATCGATCGTGCGGCACGCGAAATGAACGAAGGCTTCCGCATCACACTGACGAATTCCGGTGAAACCGCGCGCACCGTCAGCGTGCGCGAGCACCCGAACCGCTGGCGTGGCTGGAGCCTGCTGTCGTCAAGCCAGAAACCGGACAAGCAGACGCCGGATACGCTCGAGTTCCGCGTCTCCGTTCCGGCCGGAGGCAAGGCGACGCTCGACTACGCGGTTCGCTATGCATGGATGCCGGCTGACGAATGATAGCCACCCGCGTCCGGCCATATTGACGGCCATCACTCACGGATGTCGCCCATGCTCGATCTCATTCAGCACGACACGATTCATGAACTGCGCATGGCGCACCCACCGGTCAACGCACTCGGTCCGCCACTGGTTCGGCGACTGCGTGAAGCGGTCGATGCGGCGCCGGGAAACGGCGCGCGCGCACTGCTGTTGTCCGGTGCGCCCGGCTTGTTCTCGGCCGGTCTCGACGTGCCGACTTTGCTGCACCTCGACCGCGCTGCGTTCCGCGTGTTCTGGAGCGATTTCTTCGGGCTTTGCGCTGCGTTTGCGCGTTCGCCAATCCCGGTCGCCGCAGCGATCACCGGACACAGCCCTGCCGGCGGCGCGGTACTTGCGATCCTGTGCGACTACCGCGTGATGGCGCGCGGCGCCTTCAAGATCGGCCTCAACGAAGTGCAGGTCGGTCTGTCGGTGCCGGAATGCATCCAGGCCGCGTTGCGGCGACTGCTCGGCACATATCGCGCGGAGCGCCTGCTCGTCGCCGGTGCGATGCTCGAGGCCGAGCAGGCCCACGCCATCGGTTTCGTCGACGAACTCGTCGAACCCGATCTGGTCGTCGCGCGCAGCCTGATCTGGCTCGGCGACTTGCTCAAGCTGCCGGCGCATTCCATGCTGGAAACACGTCGCCTCGCCCGTGCCGATCTCGCCGCGATCTTCGCCGAACCGGAGAAACTTCCAGTCGAGGATTTCCTCGACGGCTGGTTTGCCGAGGAAGCACAAACGGTACTGAAAGCGCTGGTCGCGCGCCTGAAGTCGAGGTAGCCGCGATTTGCCGTTCTCTCAGATACCGGTGGCGACGGGCCGCGCTGGGTCGTCGATCCAACCGCTCCAAGAGGGCGCAAATACGCGCGAGCCGGTGCGGCCGGCATGTTCCATCGCGAGCAGATTGTGGCAG
>JBDTYM010000166.1:0-3959 GCA_040005635.1 Dokdonella sp.
CAAGACGAGTCCGACCGTCATCGGTAGCGTGGTGCTGCCCGGTTCGCCGAGCCTGCCGGATTACAACGACGCGCATTCGGTCGTCGTCGTCGGCACGGTCGCCTATGTCGGCAACGAGTATGGCCTCGACGAAGTGGACATCAGCAACCCGGCCGCGCCGGTGCAGACGGCGCGTCACGGCACCGGCTTCACGGTGAGCAAGGTCGAACGCGCAGCAGACGGACGCATCTTCGCGTTCGCTCAGCTTGCCGGCGTGTTCGTGTTTGCGCCGACGCAGGGCGACACGATCTTCGCCAACGGTTTCGACTGATCCTGAGAGGAGCGCGCTGCGCACGTCCCCGACGTGCGCGGCGCGTTACACTCGGATGTCGTCCCGACGCACGAGTGCCGCTTGGAAAACGCAAACCCCGTACCGAACGAACTCCCGGCGCTGGCGCCGCTCGACGCGGTCGAGGCACGCATCCTCGGCTGCCTGATCGAGAAGGCGGCGATCACGCCCGAGGTGTATCCGCTGACGCTGAACGCGATCGTCGCGGCCAGCAACCAGAAGACCAGCCGCGAACCGGTGATGAATCTGGAGCCTGGCGCGGTCGGCCACGCGTTGCGCGAACTCGAAAACCGCAGCCTGGTCAAGGTGGCGCCTGCCTCGCAACGCGCATTGCGCTACGAGCACCGCTTCGACACGATCTACGGCGTCACCGCGCGCCAGCGCGCCGTGCTGTGCGCCTTGCTGCTGCGCGGCGCGCAGACCCTGAACGAGCTGCATACGCGCACCGACCGCCTCGCCGATTTTCCGAGTCTGGACGACGTGCGCGACACGCTCGATCGCCTGCTCCAGCGCGAACCTGCGTATGCGATCCGCATCGGTCGCGGACCCGGCCAGCGCGAGGACCGTTACATGCATCTGCTCAGCGGCGCGGTCGACATCGAGAGCTATGCGATGGTATCCGCCAGCGTGGCGGCGTCGACATCGCGCGCCGATCTCAGCGAGCGCATCGAGCAGCTCGAAACCGAGGTCAAGGCATTGCGCGACGAACTGGACGCGTTGCGCCAGCAGGTACAGGCGACAGCACGCTGACGCAGCGCGTGCCACACTCCGCCACAACCGCCTTCAGAAGGGACCCCATGATGCGCTTGCTGTACGTTCTGCTGGGGCTGCTCGTCTGCACGGCCTCGTTGCCAGCACGCGCTGCGCCGGCGAATGCCGCCGTCAGCGAAATCGGCCAACTCGACGGCGTCGCCTACCGCATCGATATCCCGGCGAACTGGAAGCGCGGGCTCGTCGTGTATTTCCATGGCTATGCCGTCGAACCGGTGACGTTCCACAAGGGCGACGAGCTGTCGCCGATGTTCGCGCCGATTCTGGCGAGCGGCTTCGCCGTGATCCAGTCCGCCTATTCGGCAACCGGCTGGGCGGTCGAAGAGGGCAGCACGGACACCGAGAAGCTGCGCCGGTATTTCATCGGCAAGCACGGCGAGCCGGAAGAAACCTACGTGATGGGCATATCGATGGGCGGCACCTTGACCGCGATGACCATCGAGATGAAGCCGGAAATCTACGACGGCGCACTCTCGCTGTGTGGCACGATCGAGCCGACCGACCGTTTCATGCAGCGCGATTTCGCGCTGCGCGCCGCCTTCGACTATTACTTCCCGGATCTGCTCGGCCCGCTGGTGCCGATCCCGTCGGACTATGCCCCGACCGACACGGTCGTGCGCAAGATTGCCGCCGCGATGCGCGCGAACGTGCCGGCGACGGCGTCGTTGCGCGCGATGTATGGCGTCGGCGACGTCGACAGCCTGCCCGGAGTCATCGCGGCGATCAGCTACGACATCAAGGAAATGCAGCAGCGCCTGCACGACAATCCGTTTGGCAATGCAGATCTCGTCTATACCGGTTCCGGCGATGATTTCGCGCTGAATGACGGCGTCAAGCGCTACCACGCCGATCCGCGCGCGGCTGCGTATCTGTCGCGCTGGTACACGCCGACCGGGCAGCTGACGCGACCGCTGCTGGCGCTGCACGACAGCGGCGATCCGCTGGTGGTCGCCTCGACCGCGTTCGAATATGCCTTGATCACGCAGCGCGCCGGCCATGCCGATCACTTCGTGCAGCAATACGTCAACGCGCACGGTCATTGCGTGTTCACGCCGGCGCAGATCGGCAAGGCCTTCGACGAACTCGTGAGCTGGAAGCGCGACGGCAAGCGGCCGCAGTCCGGACGCCAGCGCTGAGCTTCAGCGTCGATCGGCGTACACGGTCCGCACCGGCGGAAAGATCAGCAGGTTCGGCCACGAGCGGCGCGCGTGGCCGAGTCCGCATTCGCGCAAGGTGCCTGCTTAGGCGTTCGTATGGACGAAGTCGAGCAGGGCGACGTGACCGCCGGGCTTGAGCACGCGTGCGATCTCACGGACGGCCTGGGCGCGATCCGCGGCACTCGCCAGGTTGTGGATCGCCAGACTGGACACGACTGCATCGAAACTCGCCTCGGCATACGCCAGCGTGCGCATGTCGCCGGTATCGATGCGGATGCGCCCGGCGATGCCGGAGGCTGCCGCGTTCGCGTGTGTCGCCGCGCTCGCATGGCCGGATTGGTCGCGCGTGCTCCACAGGTCGATGCCGGTCGCAAGGGCGCGCGGTAGCGCGTGCGCCGCCGCGAGCAGCAGCAGGCCGCTGCGCCGTGCCGCGTCGTCGAATTCGCTGCCGTGGTTGCTATGGGCAGCGTGTCGACATTCATGCAGACTTGCGCGGATGTTCCTGCGGCGAAGGAAGAACACGATGAGGCGGTCTTGTTATGCAGCCGGTGCGATTCTGGCGGCGATGTGCGCGACAGCCCTCGCTACGGCGGCGCCGGCACCGGCTGCAGGTGCGGATACGAAAGCCGAGTCGAAGCCGCCGCTGGACATCGCGGGCGCCACGCGCAGCATGCAGCACGTCGCGGGTTTCTTCGATGTCTATCGCGATGCCGCCAAGGGCCGCGTCCTGCTCGGCGTGCATGCGTTCGATGCGCCATTCCTGCTGGTGAGTTCACTGCCATGGGCGCTGGGTTCGAACGACATCGGCCTCGATCGCGGTCAGAGCGGTGAATCGCATCTGGTCGAATTCCGTCGCGTCGGTTCGCGCGTGCTGCTGGTCGAGGACAACACGAAGTTTCGCGCCGTGTCGTCGAATCCGGACGAGGCGCTCAGCGTGCGCCAGGCGTTTGCCGAATCGGTACTGTGGGCCGGCGACATCATTGCCGAACGCAAGGACGGCCCTGAAGTCCTCGTCGACGCGAGCGCGCTGTTGATCTCCGATCGTCACGGCATCGCGCGTCGTCTGGCCGATACCAAGCAGGGCAAGTACGACGTCGACGAAAAGCGCAGCGCGGTCTCGCTGGCGGACGCCAAGAGTTTTCCGGACAACACCGAACTCGAGGCGATGCTGACGTTCAAGGGACCCGGCGAAGGTGCGTTCGTGAAAGACGTAGCGATGGATGCGGAAAGCATCACCGTGCGCCAGCACCTCAGTCTCGTGCGACTGCCGGCGGCAGGCTTCACGCCACGTGCCTACCACCCGGCTTCGGGCGCCTTCAGCGTCGGCTACTACGACTACGCGCAGCCACTGGGCGCGAGCATCGACGTACGCCTGCAGCCGCGCTTCCGCCTCGACAAGACCGATCCTGCCGCCGCGCAGAGCGCCGTGCGCAAACCCATCGTGTTCTACCTCGACCGCGGCGCGCCGGAGCCGGTGCGCGCGGCGCTCCTGGAAGGCGCCAACGGGTGGAGCAGCGCATTTGAAAAAGCCGGGTTCAAGGATGCCTATCGCGTCGAACTGCTGCCGGAAGGCGTCGACCCGATGGATATCCGCTACAGCCTCATCACCTGGGCGCACCGCTACACGCGAGGCTGGTCGTATGGCCAACCGATCGTCGATCCGCGCACCGGCGAGATCATCAAGGGCTCGGTCACGCTCGGCT
>JBDTYM010000167.1:0-3626 GCA_040005635.1 Dokdonella sp.
CCAGTCCAGATCCTGCGCGGCCAGCGCGCGATAAACCGGGGCTGGCGTCGTACCGCCGGAGAGCAGCAGGTGTGCGTTGCCGGGGACCGCGAGCGCAGCCTGCAGCGCGTGTGCGATGGCCGACGTCGAGCTTTCGACCCACGCACGCTCGTCGGTGCTTTCATGCCAGACCACGTGCGCGGCACGCGACCCTGAGCCTGATGACGGGTCCATTATCGACTCGCGCCCGCCGCGGCGGGCGTTGCGGCGAACGCGCGGTCGCCATCGGCCAGCGCGGTCGCCGCCGCGCCGAGCAGGCCAGCGTCCGGATGCAGGATTGCCAGCGTCGGAACGCGCGTGAGCGTTTCGACGAAACGCCCCTTGTCCTCGAAGCGGCGGCGGAAACCACCGCGTTCGAGCCATGGCAACAGCAGCGGCGTCAGGCCGCCGGCGAGATAGACCCCATTCCAGGCACCGAACGCGAGCACGAAGTCGCCAGCGACCGAACCCAGCATTTCGCAAAATACTTCGACCGCATGCGTACAGGTCGGATCGATGCCGGCGTCCGCGCGGCGCGTGATCTCTTCCGGTATCAGGCGTCCTTCGAAATTGTCGTGCAGGCTGCCGAGGGCCTCATGCAGGTTCGACAAGCCGCTGCCGCACAGCAGGCGCTCGTTGGAAACGCGACCGAAGCGCGCGCTGAGGCGGCGCAGGATATCGATCTCCTCCTCGGTGCGCGGCGCAAAGCTGGTATGGCCGCCTTCGGTTTCGAGCGCCGCGGCGCGACCTTCGCGCAGCAGCAACGCACCGACGCCTAGGCCGGTGCCCGGCCCGATCACGGCGAATGTCCGCGCTTGCGTGCCGTCCAGTGCCGGTGGCGGCGCCGCACCGATCACATGCACGTCGCCGGCGCCGAGCAACGGCACACAAAGACTCATCGCGGCGAAATCGTTGACGAAATGCGCGCTGGCGAGCGCGAGCTCGGCGCGCACCCGCTCGCGCGAAACCGACCAGGAATGATTGGTGACCTGCACCTCGCCATCGCGCACCTGTCCGGCGAATGCAAATACGCCGCGATGCGGACGCGCGCCGCTGTCACCGAGATAGGCGAGCGCCGCCTCGGTGAACGTCGCGAAATCGGCTACGCGGTAACGGCGGATGCTGTCGCCGAGCAAGGGCTGCGCGCGCGACAGGTCGGCCAGCGCGAAACGCACGTTGGTGCCACCGACGTCGGCCAGCAGCACGCTGTCGGAAGAAGGCGACTCCCTCACGAGGTGCGCCGCTCGCGCTGCGCACCGAGCGTACGCGCCGGCAGGAAGCTCGCTGCCGCAGCCGGACCCCAGGAGCCGGCCATGTACGGCAGGATCGGCGTCTCCGCCTCGCGCCACGCCGCGATGATGCTGTCGATCCAGGTCCACGAAGCCTCGACTTCGTCGCTGCGCACGAACAGCGTCGAATTGCCGTTCAGCGCATCCAGCAGCAAGCGCTCGTAGGCGATGCGTCGCTGTACCGTCGGCATCGAAAGATCGAGCGGCAACATCTGCAACGCCAGGGCACCCCACTCAGGACCGGCCAGGCTGCTCATCAGTTGCAGCTCGACGTTTTCCTGCGGCTGCAGGCGCAGCACCAGACGATTCGGCGCCGCGCGTTCGCGCCGCGGCTTTTCGAACAGCCAGTGCGAAGTCGGCCGGAACGTCACGACGACTTCGGTCACGCGTTCGCCGAGACGCTTGCCGGTGCACAGGCGGAACGGCACACCGGCCCAGCGCCAGTTGTCGATCGACGCGCGCAGTGCGACGAAGGTTTCGACCGGTTCGCGTCCCTGCACCGAATGCAGATCGAATCCCTTCACCGGTGCGCCATCGATCAGGCCGGCTTCGTATCGACCGCGCACCGAATCGGCCTGCGCGCAGTCCGCGCGAAACGGACGCAGCGCGCGCAGTACTTTGAGCTTCTCGTCGCGCAGCACATCCGCATCGAGCGATGTCGGTGGCTCCATCGCGATCAGGCAGAGCAGTTGCATGACGTGGTTCTGCACCATGTCGCGCAGCGCGCCGTAGTCGGCGTAGTAGCTCTCGCGACCGTCGACGCCTGCGGTTTCGGCGACCAGGATGTCGACCGATTCGATCCAGCGGTGATGCCAGACCGCCTCCAGCAGCGTGTTGCCGAAGCGAAGCGCGAGCAGGTTCTGTACGGCGGCCTTGCCGAGATAGTGATCGATGCGAAAGATGCGATCCTCGCTCAGGCAGGTGCGCAGAGCGGCATTGATCGCGCGTGCCGATTCAAGGTCGCTGCCGATCGGTTTTTCCAGTACCAGCCGCGACGGATCTTCGAGCAGGCCGGCGCCCTTCAATCCCTTCGCGATCTGCACGAACAGATACGGCGGCGTCGCCAGGTAACTGACACAACGGCGTCCCTCGGCACGTCCGCGTAATGCCTCGGCAATCTGCGGCGGCTCGCTGAGGTCGACCGCGACGTATTCGATCCGGCTGAGCAGCTCGGCACGCGCCTGCGCGTCGCCCTCCTCCGCCGGCATGTGTTCACCGAGCCAGGCGCGGAATCCCTCGCTGTCGTAGGCGTGCCGCGCGACGGCGACGATACGGAAGTCGGCCGGCAGCAGACTGTCGCGCAGCAGATGCAGCAGCGACGGGAACAACTGTCGCGCGGCAAGATCGCCGGTAGCACCGAAGAGCAATAGCGTGTCGTGCACGAGGCGTTTTCTCCGCTGGGGGCCGGCTGTCAATTGTTATCGATATCATACCTGCTGCCGCGATACCGCCGCCGCGCGGCATCACCGCTGGCAGCGAACGCGAACAGACTCAAGACTCCGAAAGCTCGCGGCCGTTCGATGCGACGATCTTCGCATACAGCCGTCCGCTCGCCTTCGGCGTCCGCTTCTGCGTCTGGAAGTCGACGTGGACGATGCCGAAGCGCTTGGAGAAACCGAGCGACCACTCGAGATTGTCGAGCAGCGACCAGGCCATGTAACCGCGCACGTCGCAGCCGAGCCCGATCGCATCGTGAATCGCGCGCAGATGCTTCTTCAGATAGTCGACGCGCAACGGATCGTCGATCGTGTCGTTCTCGGCGACCGGCGGATCGTAGAACGCAGAGCCATTTTCGGTGATATAGACGGGCGGATTGCCGTAGCGGTCGCGCAGCCACACCAGCGTGTCGGTGAGCCCTTGCGGAAACACTTCCCAGCCGGTTTCGCTATAAGTTGCGTGCTGGCGCACGGCGGACGCTTTCAGCGGCCACGACTGCTCGTCGTGCCGGGTGACGCTGCGCGTGTAGTAATTGAAGCCGAGGAAGTCGATCGGCTGCTTGATCAGCGCATAGTCCTCGGCCGGCCACTCCGGCCACGCCTCGCCGAATACCTCGCGCAGCTCCGGCGGGTAGCTGCCGAGGAAGACCGGGTCGAGGTACTGGCGGTTCATATAGGCATCCGCACGCAGCACGGCCGCGGCGTCTTCGGCACTGTCGCTGGCCGGGTACTTCGGCTCGAGATTCACGACGATGCCGATCTCGTGCTTGCCGTCGGCGCGGTACGCCTGCACGGCGGCGCCGTGCGAGCGCAGCAGATGATGCGTGGCGATCGGCGCCTCGAACCGGTTGCGATGCCCGGGCGCGAGCGCGCCATGCAGGTA
>JBDTYM010000168.1:0-3534 GCA_040005635.1 Dokdonella sp.
CGCATCCGCACAACGGCATCGCGACGTTCCGTGCCGACATCGACGTCGCCACCTGTGGCGTCATCTCGCCGCTGCGCGCGCTGAATTTCCTGATCGACAGCTTCGAGTCCGACATCGTGACGATGGACTACCGCGTGCGCGGCTTCACGCGCGACGTGAAGGGACGCAAGCACTACATCGACCACAAGATCAATTCGATCCAGGACTATCTGGCCAAGCACATCCGCCAGAAGTACGAGATGTTCGACGTCAACGTCTACCAGGAAAACATCTTTCACACGAAGATGCACATCAAGGACTTCGACCTCGACACCTATCTGTTCGAAGCGAATGCGGACGACCTCTCGTTCAAGGAACGTCAGCGCATCGAGCAGTTGCTGAAGCGCGAGATCGAGGAGTTGTTCCACGGCCGCAATCTGATGTGAGGCGGCGGCGGTCATCCATCTGCGGGGCAGCCGATGGTCGCCACCATCAAACCCGATACGCGACGGCCTTCATGACCTTCGATGCGAGGCGCATCAGCGCCGGCGCCGGAGCAGGCAGCTGGCGCGCTCCGGCCGCGAGTGCGTGTTCGGCATGTCGCGCCTCGTCTTCCTTCATGCGCCGCACGATCGCGCGGCTGCGCTGGTCGCCGGCCGGCAGGGTTTCCAGATGCTCGCCCAGATGCGCCTCAACCTGGCGCTCGGTCTCGACGACGAAACCGAGGCTGAGGCGATCGCCGACGGCGCCGGCGATCGCGCCGATCGCATAGGCGCCGGCGTACCAGAGCGGATTCAGCAGGCTAGCGCGACTGCCGAGTTCGGCGAGGCGCTCGCCGCACCAGGCCAGATGATCGGTTTCCTCGGCGGCGGCGGCGAGCATCTGCGCGCGCAGGGTTTCGTCCCGCGCGACTGCGGCCTGGCCGAAGTACAGCGCCTGCGCGCAGACCTCGCCGACATGGTTCACGCGCATCAGTCCGGCCGAGTGCTGGCGGGCGGCCTCGTCGAGATCGCCATCGGCAATCTCCCGCGCTGGCGACGGCTGGGTCGCAACGGGCGCGGCGACGAACACGGTTTCCAGGGCCCGCTCGATTTCGACGAGGGCGCGATCGAGCGGCGACAGCGTGCGCAGGGTCATGAGCTGGAATTGTCCAGTTGTTCGGCCAGCAGCGCCAGCGGGTGAATGACACGCAACGGTGCCCCGTGTTCGCGCAGTCCGTTGCCGAGATGGATACGGCAGCCGATATTCGTGGTCAGCAGCAGATCCGGCGCCAGCGCCTGCGTCTGTGCAAGTTTCTCATCGCGCAGCCGCCCGGCGAAATCAGGCTGCTCCAGAAAATAGCTTCCCGCCGCGCCACAGCAGCGCGGTTGTTCCGGCAGCAGCAGCACGCTGAGTTGGGGGATTCGCGCCAGCAGATCGCGGATCGCCGCGATCGCGCCGACCGCATTGACCTGCGTGCAAGGCAGGTGCAGCGCGGCCCGGCGTGGCAATGCACGGAAGCGCAGCGAGGCAACGCCGGCATCCGCGGCAAGGAAGGCATGCACATCGTCTACGCGAACCGCGCCATCGGCGAACACCTGCCCGCGCAGATCGCCATGGCAGCCACTCGCCGCGACCAATACGGTGTCGACCCCGCTCGACTTGACGGCATTGCGCGTTGCCGCGGCCGTGCGCGCCGCCGCGGCGACATCACCATGATGGCGCTGCAAGGCACCGCAGCATGACGCTGCCGGCGTTTCGACGACCTCGTAACCGACCGCTTCGAGAAGCCGCTTGGCCGCGGTCAGCGTGTCGCGGTCGTAGACGCTGGCGACACAGCCGTTGAACAGGCCGATGCGTCCGCGTGTCGGGGTGACCCGTTGCGGCACCGAAAATCGAGTCGCGACCGGCAGATCCGGCTGCGCTTCGGCCAGTCGTCGCCATGCCGAGCCGGGCGGCAGCCAGCGCGCGAGCCTTGGCAGCCAGCGGCCCAGCCTCAGTAGCGCGCCCAGGCGGGCCATGGCCGTTGCCTTGCGTGGATCGCGGATGATCCGTCGGGCGAAGTTCGGCAACGCATAGCCGGCGCGCGGTTCGTCTGCCAGGGTTGCGCGCGTGCGCACCAGGATTTCCTCGTACTGCACCTGCGAGGGGCAGACCTTCTGGCAGGAGAGGCAGCCGAGACAGTGGTCGAGGTGCGCGATCGCTGTCGGGGTTGCCGCCAGCGTACCGTTCGCCAGCGCCCGCGCCAGCGCAATGCGCCCGCGCGGCGACTCCGCTTCGACGTGTGCGAGGCGATAGGTCGGGCAGTGCGGCAGGCACAGGCCGCACATCACGCACTGGTCGGTCAGGCTGGCCAGACGCGGGTCGGGCGCGGCGCCTGCGGTGAGGGCTTCGAGCATGGAATTCATGCTAGCATTCGCGGCTTCGCCGGATCTCGGTGTGGAGTTGCCAGGTCGGCATACTTCCGCTATCCTCCCGCGCCCTCATTTCTCCCGCGCCCGCTTTGCAGGGGCCGAACCAGAGTCTTCCGGATATGAAAACGATCAGCGCCAATGCTGAAACCGTCAAACGCGATTGGTACGTCATCGACGCCACCAACAAGACGCTTGGCCGCCTGTGCACGGAACTCGCGCATCGCCTGCGCGGCAAGCACAAGCCCGTCTACACCCCGCACGTGGACACCGGCGACTACCTCGTCGTGATCAACGCGGAGAAGATCGCGGTCACCGGCAAGAAGATGGAAGACAAGAACTACCATCGTTTCACCGGCCATGTCGGCAATCTCAAGACGACGTCGCTGAAGGACATGATGGCCAAGCATCCGGAACGGGTCATCGAGATCGCCGTAAAGGGTATGCTGCCGAAGAATCCGCTCGGCCGCGCGATGTATCGCAAGCTCAAGGTCTACGCCGGCGCCGAACATCCGCATACCGCGCAGCAGCCGCAGGTATTGGATATCAATACCGCCACCAGCAAATCCTAATTCAAGGTATCGAGATGGCAACGCAGCAGAATTACGGCACCGGCCGTCGCAAGTCCTCCGCCGCCCGCGTGTTCCTGCGCAAGGGCAGTGGCAGCATCGTCGTCAACGGCAAGCCGCTCGATCAGTTTTTCGGTCGCGAGACCTCGCGCATGATCGTGCGCCAGCCGCTCGAACTGACCCAGAACCACGACAAGTTCGACGTCATGTGCACGGTCGAAGGTGGCGGCATGACCGGCCAGGCCGGCGCGATCCGTCTCGGCATCGCCCGCGCGCTGGTCGAGTACGACGAAGCGTTGAAGTCGCCGCTGCGCAAGGCCGGGTTCATGACCCGCGATGCGCGCGAGGTCGAGCGCAAGAAGGTCGGTCTGCACAAGGCCCGCCGCGCGACGCAGTACTCGAAGCGCTAACCGATCTAGCCCCCTGCTTGCAGGGGGTGCGAATCGAGCAATCGATTCGCGGGGACGAGGACGCCAGCTCAGACGGTTCCAACCGTGGCCTCCGATTCCGTCCCACCCTCGATGGGGGATCGTCTAACGGTAGGACAACGGACTCTGACTCCGTTTATCTAGGTTCGAATCCTAGTCCCCCAGCCA
>JBDTYM010000169.1:0-2957 GCA_040005635.1 Dokdonella sp.
ACTCGGCCTGGTCGACAAGGTCGTGCGCGAACCGCTCGGCGGCGCCCACCGCAATCCGCGCTCGATGGCGATCCGCCTGAAGGCGGTACTGCTGAACCAGCTCGACGAGCTCGAGCCACTGGACGACAAGACCCTGCTCGAACGCCGCTACCAGCGCCTGCGTCGCTACGGCGCGTACAGCGGCGGCTGAGCCCGTCGGCGCGCATCGACCGGGCATAGCCGCCGTCCCCTCAGCGCACGCATGCTCACTGCCCGATCCACGCTATCGACTGAAATCCCCGCGCTGACCGGCTTGCGTGGCTTCGCCGCATTCTGGGTGCTGCTCTATCACGCCTGGGTCGATGCGGTGCCGCGCGCGATGACGATCGGCAGCGGCGACTACGCGATCACACTGACGCCGGTCTTCTCCGGCGGCTGGACCGGCGTGGATATCTTCTTCACGCTGTCCGCCTTCCTGCTCAGCCTGCCATTCGTCAGCTGGCAGCTGGGGCTGGCGCAGCGACCTTCGCTGGTGACGTTTTGGCAGCGTCGCGTGCTGCGCATCTTCCCGGCCTACTACGTGCAGATCGCGGTGCTGCTGATTCTTGCCGGCGCCTTCGGCGTCGGCGCGTGGCCCGGGCTCGCGCAACTGCTCGGCAACCTGGTGCTCTGGTTCAACTTCGGACGTTCCGGCGTCACGCCGCTGAATGCGGTCACCTACACGCTGTCGATCGAGTTTTGTTTCTATCTGCTGCTGCCGCTGCTGGCCTTCCTGCTGCGACCGCGTTGGTGGATCGTGCTGGTGCTGCTGGCGATCGTCGAGACGCAGCTGTATCGCCACCTGATGTTCGATGCGACCGCCGATGTGCCACACAAAGTGGTCGTACTGGAACAGCTGCCCGGCCGTCTCGATCAATTCGTCTTCGGCATGCTCGCCGCGTATGCCTATGGTCGCGCGGCGATCGCCGGCCGCCTGCCCGCTGCGCGCACCGCGGACGCGTTGTTCCTGCTCGGCATGGCCGGCGTCGCGCTGATGCTCACGCTGTCGCATCTCAACTACGAAACCTACTGGCAAGGCCATTGGCTGCTGTTCGTCTGGCATGGCGTGGTCGGCGCCGCCGTCGCACTGATGCTGTTCGCCGGCGCCGCCGGCAGCCGCGTCGCCCGCGCGCTGTTCGACAATCGGCCACTGCGCTATCTCGGCCTGATCAGTTTCGGCGTGTATCTGTGGCACTACCCGCTGCTGCACTGGCTGAGCGCGGCGCACGCGTTCGACCGCGTCCCCGGCTACCACCTGCCGTGGACGCTGCCGATCCTGCTGGTCCTCAGCTGCGTGATTGCCAGCCTGTCGTACTGGCTGATCGAGCTGCCGCTGCTGCGCATCGGACGTCGCGGCCGCGCGCGTCCGAACGTGACCACGGACGCGATACCGACGGCACGAGTCGGTTAGACGCCTTCATCGGCCCGCTGATCGCCGCATGGCGATTCGCACTCATTCCTCAAACAGCGCGACCTCGCGCCTGCCGTGCATCAGCACGCCGGCAGGCGCGGGTCTTTTTTTTGCTTCAGGCGCTGCTTTCCGGTGCCCGCGACGAAGCGGTCAGGCGATCGCTTTCGGGTCCGCTCCGAAACGGTTCGTTCCACGCGTGCCTTCGAGGCACATGAACACCAGCAGCACGATGCCGCCGATCAATGGCACCAGACAGATCAGCAACCACCAGCCGCTGCGATCCGTATCGTGCAGACGCCGCACGGAGACGGCGAGCGATGGCAGCAGAACGGCGAGTGCGTAGATTCCGCCGAGCAGGCCGATACCGCTGGTCGCGGAGAGGGTGCCGAGCACGTGGTCGACGCCCATCAGAACAATCGAAATGATGACGTTGATCAGCGTGAACATCCAATATTCCTTGCGTCGCGCACGCCCTTCGAACGCAAAGTACTGCTTCAATACCCCGACGTACCAGTCCATGAGTCTCCCCTTCTCTGCTTGAGTAAACGGCCGATGTCCCCGTGCCGCCCGCGGTGGCGGGCGCAGCGTGCAATCTACCGGGACGCGGGGCGTGCCGCCACTCGCCGTCATCGCCGTCGATGGCGCCGGCCACGCGAATCGAGGACGAACGACGATGCAAAGCCGCGCGGCTGCGGGATTCCCGCGACCGCGTGGATCGCGGACAATACACGTCCCCTCTTCAGCGACTCCGCCTCGATGAACTACAGCGCGCGCGCCAGGCTCGAAACCGAACTCGACTCGATCCGCGAACAGGGTCTGTACAAGACCGAGCGCGTGATCACGACACCCCAATCGGCGTCGATCCGCACCGAGGACGGCCGCGAGGTGCTGAACTTCTGCGCCAACAACTACCTCGGTCTCGCTGACCATCCGGACATCATCGCGGCGGCGAAGGCTGCACTCGACTCGCACGGCTTCGGGCTCGCTTCGGTGCGCTTCATCTGCGGCACGCAGGATCTGCACAAGCAACTCGAGAAGACCATATCGACGTTTTTCGGCACCGACGACACCATCCTCTACACCAGCTGCTTCGACGCCAACGGCGGCCTGTTCGAAACGATCCTCGGCGAGCAGGATGCGGTGATTTCCGATGCGCTGAACCACGCCTCGATCATCGACGGCATCCGCCTGTGCAAGGCCGAGCGCCGCCGCTACGCGAACGGCGACATGGCCGAGCTGGAAAAGCACCTGGCGGAAACGCAGGACAAGCGCACGCGACTGATCGCCACCGACGGCGTGTTCTCGATGGACGGTTACATCGCCAAGCTCGACCAGATCGTCGCGCTGAAGAAAAAATACAACGCACTGCTGATGGTCGACGACTCGCACGCCACCGGCTTCGTCGGTCCGAGCGGGCGCGGCTCGGCCGAGCTGCACGGCGTGACGGGTGAAGTGGACGTCTTTACGTCCACCCTCGGCAAGGCGCTCGGCGGCGGCTCCGGCGGCTTCACCAGCGGCCGCCAGGCGA